>PHFO01000044.1 GCA_002861535.1 Cyanobacteria bacterium M5B4
GAACCGATCGTTGCTGAAGAATCTGCTGAAGAAGAATTATCCTTTGAGGAGTTCTCTGCACAAATTGATGCAGAAGATGATTTGTCTTTACTACAAGCGACCGAGGAATCCGCGGAAGAAGATATAGACTTGTCCTTTGAAGAGTTATCTCAACAGAACAATGCTGATGAAGATGGCTTGTCTTTAGAATGGGAAGAAGATGTACAAGCAGACCTGCCTGCCACTGATCTAGCAAGCCAGATAGATGAATTAGAAACTCTTTTGCAGTATGAAGAGGAACCAGAAGGAACGATCGAGTCAATCCCAGAAAATGAGAACGATCGGGCAGAAACTCTAGTGCAAAGTGAGGAAGAAGAACACGCATCTTTATCATCTGACAGTCCGGTAGACGCAATAGATGAGCTAGAAACTCTTTTGCAGTATGAAGAGGAACCAGAAGGAACGATCGAGTCAATCCCAGAAAATGAGAACGATCGGGCTGAAACTCTAGCACAAAGCGAGGAAGAAGAACAAGCATCTTTATCATCTGACAGTCCGGTAGACGCAATAGATGAACTAGAAACCCTCCTACAGGATGAGGAAGAACTGGAACGAACGATCGGTTATCCAACCACAGCAAACAACGATAATCAACCTGAAACTTTAACGCAACTTACAGAAAGTGAAGAGCCTGAATCTAATATCGCTGACGAGGTTGTTAATGATTCTGTAGTGGAAGATTTAATCACTCTTTTGCAAACTGAGCAAGAACCTGTCGAAGAGTCAGAAATTTTAATTGACTGGGGCGCAATAGAGAATGATGACTATCCGGAAAATTTAGGCTCTATGTGGCAAGAAGCAAACGAACAAGATATGGAAGAAATTTTAGCTGATGAACAACCATCTCCCCAAGAACAGGAATATGATTACGCTGTAAATCTAGAGGATAACGGTGAATACTATGAAGCTGAACAGAATGATTACAATGAAGATTTTACAAACTACGATCAAGACGAGGATTCACCGATCGATGAAATTATAACTGCCTTTCAGACAGAAGGAACTAGCAACAGTCAAGAGATGGAATATGAATATGAAGAAGAAGAACAGCCTAATACCTATGAGCAACAGGACTATATGAATCAAAACTATGATCAAATTCCAGATTGGGAAGCTTCCTATGACGACCAGCAAGTAGAATATCACCAACAAGAAGAAGCAGATGACTACGAAGAATGGCAATCAGGAGTAAATAACAATAACTTTGAAGTAGATGTAGATTTAGATGATGAAGATTCAATCATTGATGAGATAGTAACAACTTTCCAATTTGGTCAAGATAATCCATCTACTCAAGTTGTTATAGATGAAGAAGCTGATGCTATGGTGACAAAATGGCAACAGACGGAAGATAAAGACCCCATAGAAGACAGTGGCATGATCGATTGGGAGAAAATTGCCTCTGGGGGAACTTCTCATCTAAAAACTCCTGAGCCAGACTTTGAGAGCTTCACTGTGGGTAATGATCCCATGGAAACAGCTATTCGAGCGAAGAAAGTTTTAGAAAAAAGCAAGACGAGTTTGAAAGACAGTATTGACTTTGATAAAGATGAACAAGATTCGTCTTTACCTCCTCTGCCACCAATTTCCCCAGTTAGACCAACTCGGACTGAAATCAAACCGCCTTCTGCTATTGCTATGCCTACTTTTGCCGATGAGTATTATGAAGAAGAGCAGTTTCAATCACGTTCTCAAACTTCCAATACATCATCCAGACGCAAAAATGGCATCATCTTAGAAGATGATACAGACCTTCCTTACCGCACACAGTTAAAGAATAAAGGAGGCAGTCGAACTTTTGATGATGTAGAAGATAGTGACTGGGGTGATTTACTGGATGATATTCCTCCTGTGTCAGACGATATGTTTGGTATTTCTGAACAAACAGCGGCTCGATATGCTGATTCTGGTGTCCCTCCCCAGTTTAATTCCCAAAGTTTTCAAATGGGAGATACTCAGCCTGCCAATCTAGCTACAACTAACTCTTCCCATAGTGTGTCTCAGACAGCGCCTACTTTCCCAGAGACTCCTCCTGCCTCCGTAAGAGTACAACAGTTCTTTGAAAATAATGGCAGAGTTATCTTACAAATCGGGCTGAAAATTGCTATTGTTGTTGTCCCGATCGGTTTGTTATGGTTAATCTTCTCGATTCCAAGTGTCAATAAAAGAGCGACTGTTATGGGTCTGCATTTACGTGTGTGGAAAGACGTAAGAGGGAAAAACTTACGATCGGTTGTTTTGAAAGGTAAAGACTTGAGTGGAATTGATTTCTCTGGTGCTGATCTTTCGGGTTCAGACTTGGGAGAAGCAAATTTGCGTGGTGCAAAGCTAAGAGGTGCTAAATTGCAAAAGACAAACCTCAAAGGAGCAAAGTTAAACTTGGCAGACTTCACTCAGGCTGACTTGAGTGGAGCAAACCTGACCAATGCTGAGATCAGTCAAACGATATTCAGAGAAGCCAACCTTTCTAGCACTAAACTAGAAGGTCGCAAGTGGGCACCTGATAATCCTCCTGTTAGTGACAAAAAGACGAAGTGCGCGAATGGTAAACCTGGTCCTTGTCGATTCTAGTTATGAGATTAAAACGGTGGGAGTCTCCCAGGGCAATAGGCAGAAACGATCGGGGTAAAGATGGTACTGCCCGTTTAAGACAAAAGAAACAACAACACCGACGTTTGATCGAAAAACTAAAATAAGATGGCAACTCCTGACATCCTAAGACTACAAGAGGCACTACAGGTAGAAGTGCGTCATGGTTTTACGAACTTGAAGGGTAATAACTTTTACTTTGCCGATTTTTTACATAGGAGTTTGATGGAAGACTTTGCATCCGAAAGCGATCGGGAAGAAGCCCGCAAGTTAGCCAGTCAATATCTTAATTATCTTTCATTTTCTTTACCTCAAAGACAACATCTTGTGGCAGAAACTAGGCGATTTTTATATCAACTGCGCCGTCAAGAATTGGTAGAACCTGCGCCACAAAAGCAACCTAAAACTGTTGCGATCGGGCAAAACAAAGAGCATCTTACACCAGATACTTTACTAAGAGACTTTCAGGGCGCAAAAGGCAGTAAGTTTCAACGATTAGGACTAAATACGATCGGAGATGTCTTACACTTTTATCCGAAAGACCATGTAGACTATGCTAAGCAAATTCCCATTAAAGACCTAGTAGAAAATGAAACTGTTACCATAATTGCCGAAGTCAAACGCTTTTCTTGTTTTACAAGCGTAAAAAATCCCAACCTAACTATTATGGAAGTTTTGCTAAAAGACCACACTGGACAAATAAAGTTACAAAGATTCTGGACAGGAAAACGCTATAGCAGTCCCGCTTGGCAAGCCCAACAAAAACAACTGTACCCGATCGGTGCTACTCTGGCGGCTTCTGGCATTGTCAAAAAAGGTAAATACGGTTTGACGTTAGAAGACTTTGATGTAGAAATCCTAGACCATCGTCACGATCGGATTGAGTCAGACCGCATAGGTCGTTTGGTTCCCGTTTATCCTTTAACAGAGGGAATCAGCCCTGAACAAATTCGCAAGTTAGTGATAGATTGTCTTGCCTGCGTGCATAAAGTGACCGATCCTCTGCCGCAAAAACTAAGAGAGAAATATCATCTTTTACCCTTAAAAGAAGCCCTTGCCTTTGTTCATTATCCCCCCGATCGGGAAAAGCTAGACCTTGCTATCTATCGTCTGTGCTTTGACAAATACTTTTTCCGTCGTCTTGTCGCCCTCTATCGGCAACAACAGCAACAATCCCCCTCTTTCATTGCACAAGGGAAACTTATCCAACGCTTTGATCAGATTATTCCCTTCAAGTTAACTAATGCACAACAAAGAGTGGTTAAAGAAATTCAACAAGATTTGCAAAAGACTAAACCAATGAATCGTTTAGTGCAGGGGGATGTGGGCTCAGGAAAAACGATTGTGGCGGTCTATGCAATTCTGGCAGCGATCGAGAGTGGTTGTCAGACAGCTTTAATGGCACCAACAGAAG
This sequence comes from Cyanobacteria bacterium M5B4, assembly GCA_002861535.1. Lineage (GTDB taxonomy): Bacteria > Cyanobacteriota > Cyanobacteriia > Pseudanabaenales > Pseudanabaenaceae > M5B4. The sequence goes on from PHFO01000044.1 coordinate 4,043, forward strand.
TATTAACAGAGCAACATTATCGTAAAATTGTTTATTGGTTTAATCAGTTAGCTTTGCCTGTTGAGTTATTAACTGGTTCAACCAAAATAACAAAAAGAAGAGAAATTTTAAGACAACTCACGACTGGAGAACTACCTCTAGTAATTGGCACCCATGCTCTGATCCAAGAGGGAGTAGAGTTTCAGCGCTTGGGTTTAGTTGTGATTGACGAACAACACCGCTTTGGCAGAGACCAACGATCGAGGTTATTACAAAAAGGGAAAGACCCCCATGTTCTGATTATGACAGCAACGCCAATACCTCGCACCCTTTATTTAACCAACTCAGAAATTGATGTCAGTGTGATCGACGAACTCCCCCCTGGAAGAAAACCAGTGCAAACAAGTATAATTCGTCCTAGTCAGCGTCGTTATGCCTACGATTTAATCCGGCGCGAGATTGCTCAAAACAGGCAGTGTTATGTGGTTTTACCCCTAGTTGAAGAGTCGGAAAAGCTAGAAGATATTAAAGCCGCAACTCAAGAATGGCAAAGATTAAAAGAAGAGATTTTTCCTAACTTTCGTATTGGTCTTTTACATGGTCAAATGTCTGCCACAGAAAAAGACCAAGCTATCAGTGATTTTCGTGACCACAAAATTGATATTCTTGTCTCTACTACTGTGGTGGAAGTAGGAGTTGACGTGCCCAATGCTTCTGTTATGCTGATTGAACACAGCGATCGCTTTGGTTTAGCTCAGTTACATCAGCTGCGGGGGCGGGTTGGTCGTGGTGCAGACCAGTCCTATTGTTTGTTATGTAGTGATTCTAAAAGTGAAACTGCCCAAGAAAGATTACAGGTTTTAGTCGATTCTCAAGATGGCTTTTACATCGCTGAAAGAGATTACGAAATGAGAGGGAAAGGTAAAGATGAAGGGAAAGAACAGTCTGGTCATTCTGGTTTTACGATCGACGATCGGTTGAAAGATAATGTCTTGCGTCAACAAGTTTATCAGTTGAGTAGAGAAGCGGCTCAGTTAGTCATGGAGCGCGATAGTAGCCTTAAGTCCTTTCCCCTGCTTAAACAAGCCTTTGACTATCACTACGATCGGTTGCAGGGGGGGACTATCTTTACTTAGTCTTTCTTATTTCAGGACTTACGTTGCTTTTTTTGAAACCCTCACCCTAGCTCTCTCCCCAAAAGGGAGAGGGGATGGAGGGATGAGGGGAATTTTTCCTCAGCGTAAGTCCTGTTATTTTACTTCCTTCCGCTGCGCTCAAGAAACGGGAGAGGGAACAAGAAAAAGCTGATATATTTCCCTTCTCAGTTCTGTTAATTAGTTATTTGAAACCCTCACCCTAGCCCTCTCCCAAAAAGGGAGAGGGGACTAGAAGTTCCCAGTTCTGTTAATTAGTTAGTAGATAAAGCTGGTAGTAATAAAACCATAAAATAGTAAACTAAGGGAGCAGTAAACACATAACTATCCGCCCGATCGAGAATGCCTCCATGACCTGGAATTATCTGCCCTGAATCTTTTACCCCCGCATCTCGCTTCATCATTGATTCCGTTAAATCGCCCAGTAAACTGGCAATACCAATTATGGCTCCCAAGCCCAGACCTGTTAGCCAAAAGTAGGGCAATTGGCGATACCAAGCCCAACCGATCGCTACTACAATACAGCTAGATAGACCACAAATTGCTCCCTCTACTGTTTTTTGGGGCTGATTGTAGACAGTTGAGTTCTGCCAAATAACTTACCCCCTACGTAGGAAAAAATATCAGAAGCCCAAATACAACTAAACGCCATAAATACATCTATTCCCCCTTGATTTAATCCTAATAGCAGGGAACTACTATCACCTAAACCTCTTAATCTTACCCAATAACTGGGTAAATAACCGCCATAAAATAAGCCTAAAATTGAAGTAGCAATATCAGCAATTGTTGCTAACTTGGGCTGAAATAGGAGATAGAAACAAATCAAAGTGCCGGCAACAGGAACAACAGCGTCAGCAAGATCAACCGATAAATCGAGATCATTCTGTAATTGACAAAAAATCAACAATATCTGACTTACTACCATGGTCGTTTTGGCAGCAGGCTCGATGCCCTTTGCCCTGGCAAGCTGGAAGTATTCCCATTGTCCCAAAAATACCAGCACTCCTAAAGATAGGGTAAAGACCCATCCTCCCCACCAAATGCCGAGGAGAGCAAGGGGAATTGCCACTAAAGCACTAATAATTCTGTCCCAAGGCAGGGCGGGGTTTGACAACATGGCACTCAATGTTAAATTAAATATAAATAAAGAAGCATATGTGATCTATTCTAGTGCCCTTGCCCCACTGTATCGAGAATTCTACCTTCTACCACATCTTGGGTGTTACGCCCCAGGCATCCCCCAAGGAGATTCGCAGTGCCTATCGGGAATTGAGCAAACGCTATCACCCCGACACTACCACCTATGCCCCAGAAGTTGCTAGGGAAAAACTGCGGCAAGTCCAGGATGCCTATAAAATCTTGCAAGACCCCGTCTATCGGGCTGCCTATGACCTCTCCCTTCTGCCCCAATATCAAACTCCCCCAGTTACTTTTTCTAGTAAAGAAGATGACGGACTGCCCACGGAGCGACCTCTTTCAGGGGGAGAAATATTTGCCCTTTTTGTCCTAGTGGCAACTTTGATCCTCTGTTTAGGAATAGCTTTTACCATCGCCCTTTTACGAGAAACACTATGAACTTACCCCCAGCAACTACTCCCCTCTATAACCATCCCCTGCCCACGATCGAGGCTTGGCTACGGGAAAAGGGCTGTGTGCAAGATGAACAAGACCCCACCCGCTGGTCAGTAGTCTACGACGATTGGCAAGCGGAAATTTTTATGGACATCGAAGAAATCCGCGTCCGCTATGGCGGGGCTAGTTCTGCCCGTGCCTTTCCCTATTCTCTCAGCCGTCGCGATGTGGAGGATGCCATCTTTACAGGTCCTTAAAGTGTGCTATATTGGGCGGCAACAGGAATATGTGGAAAAATTTAGGATTTACGCTGGAATGAGGAGGATTTTTGACTAAGTCCTATCGTGTTGCTATTTTGGGAGCAACGGGGGCAGTAGGGGCAGAATTGTTGTCCTTGCTCGATACTCGTAACTTCCCGATCGCTGACCTCAAGCTCTTAGCTTCTCCCCGATCGGCAGGAAAAACCCTAGAATTTAAGGGAGAATCTTTACCGATCGAGGCGGTTAGTACCACTGCTTTCCAAAATATTGACATCGTCCTAGCGTCAGCGGGGTCAGAGGCATCGAAAACCTGGGCACCGGTGGCTGTAGCTGCGGGATGCGTGGTGGTGGATAACTCCAGCGCCTTTCGCCAAGACCCCCAAGTGCCCCTAGTGGTGCCAGAGGTGAATCGCTACGCCCTCAAACAGCACCAGGGAATCGTTGCTAACCCCAACTGCACCACGATTTTGCTGAGTGTGGTCGTCTATCCCCTCCATCGCGTTATTCCCATCGATCGGTTGGTGGTTTCTACTTATCAATCTGCCAGCGGTGCGGGGGCCAGAGCCATGGCGGAGCTAGAAAATCAAGCCAGGGAAATCCTAGAGGGCAAAGAGCCGACTAGGGAAGTATTTAGTTATCCCCTCGCGTTCAACTTGTTTTTGCATAATTCTCCTGTCAATGACCAGGGTTACTGCGGCGAAGAGATGAAAATGCTCAACGAAACCCGCAAAATTTTTGCCCAGCCCGACCTCCGGCTTACTGCTACCTGTGTCAGGGTGCCTGTCCTGCGCGCCCATTCTGAGGCGGTTAATATCGAATTTCGTGCTCCCTTCCCGGTCAAAACCGCGATCGCAGTCCTCAAACAGTCTCCAGGTGTGTCCGTTGTGCAAGATTTTGCCTCGAATTATTTTCCGATGCCGATCGATGCCAGTGGCAAGGACGATGTGCTTGTCGGCAGAATCCGCGCCGACCTCTCCCATCCTAATGCCCTAGAACTCTGGCTCTGCGGCGATCAAATTCGCAAGGGCGCAGCTCTAAATGCTATCCAAATTGCTGAAGCTATGATTGCAGACCAACTCCTATGACCTTACCCTTTGGCAGACTAATTACCGCGATGGTGACTCCCTTCGACCGATCGGGGGCAGTAAACTACGACAAGGCAGCCCGTTTGGCAGTCCATTTGGTGGAGCAGGGCAGTGATGCCTTGGTTTTGTGCGGTACTACGGGGGAGTCCCCTACCCTCACCTGGGATGAAGAGTATGAATTATTTCAAGTGGTCAAGGGGGCAGTGGGCGGCAAGGCGAAAATTTTGGCAGGGACTGGCTCTAACTCCACCGCCGAGGCGATCGTTGCCACACAAAAAGCGGCCGCCCTGGGACTAGACGGCTCTTTGCAGGTTACGCCCTACTACAACAAGCCCCCCCAGGCAGGTTTGTATGAGCACTTCCGATCGGTGGCATTAGCTACGCCGGAATTACCCATCTTGTTGTACAATATCCCTGGCAGGACAGCGTGCAAGATCGAGTTAGAAACTCTGGTCAAATTGAGCGAAATCCCCAACATTGTTGGTGTCAAAGATTCGACAGCAGACCTGATGCTAGTGTCAGAACTCAGAAGGCGGGTTGCCAATGACTTTGCCGTCTATTCTGGAGATGACATTCTGACTTTACCTCTGACAGCGATCGGGGCGGTGGGGGTTGTCAGTGTCGCTTCTCACCTGGTCGGCAAGGACATCCAGCAGATGATAGGGTCTGTTGCTGGGGGCGACCTCCCTACGGCTCAGGCAATTCACCAAAAGTTAGTGCCTCTGTTCCGCGCGTTGTTTGTCACTACTAACCCTATTCCTGTCAAAGCTGCTTTGAACCTGCTGGGCTGGGATGTGGGTGGTGTACGATTGCCCTTGGTAGAAGCAGATGAACAAGTTTTAGCCCTACTGCGCCAAGTTTTAACAGATTTGTCCCTGTTATTTTAAGTTTCCCTTTTATTCACTTTATCTAGTAACTCTATGATCAAATCGACGACTTCTCCTGCATTAAAAATTATCCCCTTGGGTGGATTGAAAGAAATTGGCAAGAACACATGGGTGTTTGAAATCAATGATGAAATTATGCTTCTGGATGGGGGCTTGTCTTTCCCTGAGGAAGGGATGCCTGGGGTAAACATTGTACTGCCGGACATGACCTATCTGCGGGAGAACAAACATAAAATTAAGGGCATGATTGTTACCCATGGCCATGAGGATCACATCGGCGGTATTGCTTTTCATTTGAAGCAATTTGAAATTCCGGTGATCTACGGACCCCGCTTGGCAATGGCATTGTTGGAGGACAAATTAGCGGAGGCGGGGGTATCAAATCGGACTGAATTACGGCGCGTATTGCCTAGAGATGTGGTGCGGGTAGGCAGTAGTTTCTTTGTCGAGTTTATGCGCAATACCCACTCGATCGCTGATAGCTTTTCGGTGGCGATCAACACGCCGGCGGGCATGGTAATTCACTCAGGAGATTTTAAGTTTGACCATACACCGGTGGATGGGGAATTTTTCGACTTCCAACGTTTGGCGGAGCACGGCGAGAAGGGCGTGTTGTGTTTGATCAGTGATTCTACTAATGCCGAGGTGCCTGGTACTTGTCCTTCGGAACGATCGGTTTATCCTAATTTGGAGCGTTACATCAGCACTGCGCCAGGACGGGTGATCTTAACGACCTTTGCTTCTTCTGTCCATCGGTTGCAGATGGTGTTAGAAATTGCCCAAAAGACGGGCAGGATCGTCAGCGTACTGGGACGATCGATGTTGAACGTGATTGCCCATGCCCGCAATTTGGGGTATATCAAATGCCGTGATGACCTGTTCCAGCCTCTGCAAAACCTGCGTCATTACCGCAATGACCAGATTTTGATCTTAACCACTGGTTCCCAGGGGGAGCCTAACTCGGCTCTGACTCGGATTGCTAATGAAAGTCATAGTCAATTAAAAATTATCCCCGGGGATACGGTGATTTTTTCCGCTAGTCCTATTCCTGGCAATGTGATTCCTGTGGTACGCACGATCGATAAGTTGATTGCTTTAGGGGCAAATGTAATTTATGGCAAGGAAAAGGGCATCCATGTTTCTGGGCATGGTTGTCAAGAAGATCACAAGTTGATGCTGGGGTTGGTTCGTCCCAAGTTCTTTTTCCCTGCCCACGGTGAATTACGGATGCTCAAGCTCCATGCCAAGATGGCGGAGGCGATGGGGATTCCGGCGCAAAATATTGTCATTGCGGAAAACGGGGATGTAGTAGAGGTGTCCCAGTCTGCAATTCGTATTGTGGACAAGGTGCCTGCGGGTATTGAGTTGATCGATGCTTCCCGCGAAGGGGTGGTTAAGGGGGATGTACTCAAGGACCGCCGCCAGATTTCTGAGGATGGTGTAATTACGGTGGCAGTTTCGGTGACCGGTGATGGCAAGCTCTACACTACTCCTGACCTCCATACCAACGGCGTAGTTTCTCTCGCTTCTAAGGAGGAACTGCTGAGTTTAGTTAACCAGACTGTGGAACAGGCTCTTAGGGGTAGCTGGGATAACTTTGTCAATGGGTTGGCGATCGACTGGGTTGGCTTAAGGCAGTATTTGGAACGGGAAATTAGTAAGCTCCTGCGCCAGAAGATGCAGGGTCGTCCTGTATTGGTGTTGTTGCTCCAGACTCCTCCTGGGCAGGCGCTTCAGCCAATGCCCCAGGTAAATGGGTCTGGTAATGGCAAGCCGGTGTTGGATGTTGCCCGTCAGAATGGTCGCCGCCGCCGATCGGCTGCTACAGTATGACCGATCGTGATCTAGCCCGCAAACTAAGGGCTGAGGCTCGCGCCCCCTATCGTCCCCTGCGCAAATTTATCTATGGGGCTTTGGGGGGATCGGGTTTGATTGGGGCGGTGATATTTTTATCCCAGCTGATCGCGGGCAAGGGGGACTGGCGAGAGGTAGGTTTTAACCTGGCGCTCCAGGTGGGAGCGGTTATTTTCTTTAGCTGGTTGTTCACGATCGATCGTGACCGCCATTCTTCTAATTCTGGGAGTCAGAACAAAGAACAATGAAAGATATTACTTTTCGTCTGCAAGACCAAGTCTTTACTGCTAAACTGGGCAACAAAATCAACAAAGAAGCTCTTTATGGCAAAGCAAAAACGATCGTGGAAAAAGAGGGTGTTGTTTTGAGTAAGGGTTATTTGACCCCAGCAGGGGAGGTCATCCCCCGATCGGCGATCGATTATGCCAAACTCGACCCAGAAGGAACGATCGTGACAGAGCCTGTAGTAGAAATTGAGGATGTTCCTGCTACTATGTTTCCCAGCGTCTTTGACCGCGAAAATGAACTACAACCAGTAGCAATGAAGGAACTGATTGGTTTTAACGTTGCTGATGTTTACCCGATCAGGGATGTTGTTTTAGATGAGGGTCTTTATCGTACACCTTCATTTTGTTACCGCAAAAGTTACTTGACAAAGGAAGCTCTCTTATTAGTGAAAAACGACAGTCTTTCCTTCTTGTTAGTAGGAGAACGCAAAGCAACTCCTTGGATTGGGGAACAGGTAATCTACAATTTCTTTGATGCTGAAGAAGAACCGGATACAGAAGATGAACTAGATTTTGCCATGATTTAGATATTATCCTATTCCCACTCGATCGTGCCTGGTGGCTTCGAGGTAATGTCCAACACAACACGATTGATGCCTGGCACTTCATTGACGATACGATTGGAGATCGTTTCTAAAATGGCGTAAGGTATTTTGGCCCAATCGGCAGTCATGCCATCTTCACTGGTGACAAAACGCAAAACTACAGGGTAGGCATAGGTGCGCTGGTCGCCCATTACCCCTACGGTGCGGATAGTGGGCAACAAAACAGCAAAAGCCTGCCACAGCACATCGTAGAGTCCCGATCGGTTGATCTCCTGGCGTAAAATCATGTCCGCCTCCCGTAGAATCTGCAACCGATCGGGGGTAACCTCACCAATAATGCGAATTGCCAGACCAGGACCAGGGAAAGGCTGACGGCGGACAATTTCATCGGGCAACCCCAGGGCTTTACCCACACGGCGCACCTCATCTTTGAACAACTTACGCAGAGGCTCTACCAACACAAACCGTAAATTGGGCGGCAGTCCTCCCACATTGTGATGGCTTTTAATTTTGACCGCCACCCTCTTACCAGTGACGGGGTCTAGGTTAGTCCCCGCCGATTCAATTACATCGGGGTAGAGGGTCCCCTGGGCTAAAAAGTCAAAAGGACCAAGGCGTTGGGATTCTTCCTCAAACACTTTAATAAATTCATAACCGATCAGTTTGCGCTTTTCCTCCGGATCGGTCACCCCCTTTAGCTTGGCAATAAATCTCTCCCCCGCATTGACATACTCTACGGGAATGTGAAACTGCTCGCGGAATAACTTGACCAAGCGCTCCGGTTCCTGTTTGCGCATAAAACCTTGGTCGATGAACATACAGGTCAGGTTGTCACCAATGGCGCGATGGAGCAAAAAAGCTAAAGTAGAGGAATCTACCCCCCCCGATAGTGCCAACAATACCCTGCGGTCTTCCACCTGAGCTTTAATTTCTGCGATCGCTTCTTCAATAAATGCCCCTGTAGTCCAGGTCGGCTCACAGCCGCAGATATGATAGACAAAATTGCGAATTACTGCCATGCCCCCGATCGAGTGGTGCACTTCGGGGTGAAACTGCACGCCGTACAGCTTTTTCTCAGGATGGGCGATAGCAGCGTAGGGGGTATTGTCTGTGTGCGCCAGTTGATTGAAGCCCTCCGGCAGAGATTCTACCGTATCCCCATGGCTCATCCACATAATGGTGTTGTCTTCCACATTGGTAAGTAGGTCCGTGGGATCATCGATCATCAGCGCCGCTTTGCCGTATTCCCCCCGATCGGATTTGGTCACCTTCCCCCCCAAGTCCTGCACTAGCAACTGCATACCGTAGCATACCCCCAACAGAGGGATAGACAAGTGCCAGAGGCGTTGATCACAACGGGGCGCGCCCTCTGCATAGACTGAATTGGGACCACCAGACAAAATAATCCCCTTCGGTTCCAGGGCTAGGATTTTATCTAGGGGAGTAGTGTAGGGCAAGACTTCAGAGTAGACATTGGTTTCGCGGATGCGTCGGGCAATCAATTCCGAGTATTGGGAGCCGAAGTCTAAAATAACTACGATCGGGAGTTTATGCAAAGATGCCACCTGATTTACCTAGTTACTTGATTTTACTACAGGAATTACTCGGCGTTTCAATTTCACGTATGGTCTCATCCCTTTAGCTGGTAAAGTTTTCACTAATAAAGCGGTAAAACAGGTGCTAAGCACATATTGCTTAAAATCCCAGCCATCAACTGCACTATCGTTGGCGATTTGCTAGATTTGGCGTTGCAGAACTTTGCGTTGCTGGGTACTCGTCATTAGTTCCTTGCATTGACGTTACCAGGCTTAGAAGTTTAACATACGATCGGGGTTGCTTAAAATTAACGTGTTTGTATGAAATACCAACATTTGATGCAATGTTGAAAGAGAAATTTATTTAGTTATAGTTATGGGTCAATTGATTTTTGCTGCACTATTTTTCTTCGGGTTTATATCGCCACTATGGGCAGATTGTCGGGCAAGTTTGGATAATTATCGTGCCAAACAGAAACTAAGAACAGAAAACCCGATCGGCTATCAAAAGCGGATCAAAAGTGACGGCGAAAAACTACAACAATGCCGGCAACAAAGTTGGCTTAAGAGTCAGGGCATCTGGCTTAGACTTTATCCTGGAGATGCTTTGCCCGGAGTGATGGATCAGGTCCTCGATCGCATTGTTGACCTTGGTTATAGTCATGTGTTTGTTGAAGTTTTCTATGATGGCAGAGTGTTATTGCCGGTGTCTCAAAATCAAAGCCCCTGGCGATCGGTGACGGCAGAAGCGGTAAAAGAGGGTAAACTACCCGCTGACACTGATCTCTGGCAAATGGCAGTCACAAAAGGTAGGGAACGGGGCTTAAAGGTCTATGGCTGGCTGTTTACCTTGAATTTTGGCTATGGCTACGGAGAAAATGCCGATCGTGTTTCTGTCTTAGCCCGCAATGGCAGGGGAGAAACCAGTATTAGTAATAGCAAAATCGATCGGGAATTAGCTAAGAATGGCAACTCTTTCTATCTGCCCTTAACAGAAACAGAACATCTTTTTATTGACCCCTATCACCCCCAAGCCCAACAGGATGCTCGGCAAATTGTCCGCCAATTTCTATCAGCTAAACCTGATGGCATGGTGTTCGACTATATCCGTTTTCCTAACACTAAACCTACTATGAACGATCGGGTAGAAAACCTATGGATTTATGGAGAAGCATCCCGCCAAGCGCTCATGAAAACAGCAAAAACTAGCGCTGCCCGACAAGAATTGCAAAACTACCTGGACGGGTCAGAAAATAACCCCCAACTATGGCAGCAGGCAACAGACCATGCTTACAACGGGGTCTTACAATTCGCTCGCGCCATTACCAGTCCCATCCCCCCGACCATGCCGATCGGGACAGTATTTTTCCCTGGAGGCAACCGCCGCGCAGGACAGAAATTAGATAGTAGAATGCAACCCTGGGATCGTTTCCCTCCCTCCTGGCAACGGCACCCCATGACCTACGGGCTATGCTTAGATGGCAAGTGTGTCGCCCAGGAAGTAGAACAAGTATTAACACAATCCTCCCCTCAAACCCTAGTCTGCCCTGTATTAGCAGGCATTTGGTCCCAGCCTTTTAATGGTCATGCCCCCCTCGAAGTGCAGATGGCAGAAATTAGAAGACGCACGCCGCAAATAACTTGCCTCAGCCACTTTGTCTATGGCTGGATTGAGCCTGAATCCGATCGGGAGCGGAAATTTCTGATCCCGCCCCCTAGTTTTAATTAGTTGGTTTAAGTTATAATATTATTGATAAATAAAGTCATTAGGAAATTGTATGACAGCCACCTTACCCCTTGCTCAAGACTTGTTTCGTGCCGCCTACGAAAATCGTTACACTTGGGATGCGGACTTTCCTGGATTTAGCGCTGACATCACGGTAGCAAAAAATGGTGAAACATTCACTGGTCATGTCACAGTAGGAGCTAATCTTAAGCCGGAGATCACCGGATTTAGCAACGAAGAAATCTTTAACGCTGTGAAGGAACAAATCTGGGAGATTACGATCCACCGTGTGCGCCGCAGTTTTGAGGATGTCCATAGCAAGAATACCTTTACCTTTGGCGCTAAGGATGAAGATGGCTCCCAGGAAATCATTGTCGGCGGGGCAAGCGCAGGCGATCGGTACAAAATCAAAAACAATGTGGTGTCTATGGTGCATCGTCATATCCATGGCACAGTAGTTACGATCGATACCCTTTCCGTCCATGATACAGGGGCGGGCTATCTAGCCCATCGCTACTCCTCCATCTATCACAATCCCGAAACAGGTGCGCAAATCAAACCTAGACAGAATTTTACAGATGAATACCAAGAGATTGGGGGCTATCAAATTCTGGTGAAACGCACGATCGAGGATGAGAACGGCACAATTACCTTTAGTTTGCAGAATGTCAGTGTCCCTGGGGCTAGCCGAAGTCACGCTCAGGGAGAACAAGGAGCAATACAATAATTGATCGGTTCTGTCAAAATTCTAATAGTCTTTTATGAATCAACGCCCGATCGGTAATTGCTTCAATTTGGGTAGGACTAAGACTTTCCCCATTGACAAAATACTCCAACCAAGCCTGACACAAATCATTAGGATCAGTAGGTAAGTCTGCCACTGCACAACCAGGCAAGTCAAACTCTGCCATCAGTTGACCAACTTTAGGATCATAGTTAATTGCCCAGCAACGGCTCTGTTGGGACAAACCCATAATCAAACTATGGAAGCGCATCCCGATCGTCATTTCTACGCCATCAAACAGACCCTTTAGTCCCTGGGGGCGCTCCACCGCCACGATCGTGCTGTGGGGAATTGCTTGGTGTAGCATCTGAGCGATTTCCCTGTCTTTTTGCGGCTGAAAAGGCACCAGTAAAATATGGACATCAGTGGCGCGTTGGAAACTAACCAAAGCCGTTTTAATTACCTCTAACCTAGACCTATCCAGCAGAGGATGGGGACGCAATGCCACCGCTACCCTGGGAGCCGGTAGCTGCCAAATCGGAGCCGATCGGTCCCAGGACAACGCCCACACGGGATCGGGAGCCACCAGGCAACTATAGCCCCAAGACTCTAATAGTTGAGCTGACCCACTATCTCTGACACTAAGGCGATCGACTGCCCTAAATACCCTCCGAGTAAAGCGCCGGGTCAGTCCCCCCCGCAAATTGGCAATGCCCTGTGCCCAAGCGATCGTAGTCAGCCCCCATTGCTTCGCCCACAACATTAAACCGCCGTAGTAAAAAGGACTGCGCCAACTGCTAAAATCCTGCATCAGGCTGCCACCGCCCCAAATGAATACATCCGATCGGCGTAACTCCCTCGCAATTGCGCCCCAGTCCTGCCGCCCGATCGCCTCTACGCCATGAATTTTTTCAGTCTCAGTCGGACTGCCCGAAAGCACCACCGGTTGGACATGGGAGGGTAATAACTGGAGCAAAGTCGCTAGCAGAGCTTCATCGCCGCCGTTACCCATGCCATAGTAGCCACACACAATTGCCCTAGTCATCTAACAACTGAAAAAATGCCGGATCAATGTCATAACCCAAAGTTTGCACCATTTGCTGCATTTTCGTCGGCGTTTGATC
>PHFO01000045.1 GCA_002861535.1 Cyanobacteria bacterium M5B4
GCCTCGATCGATCCAGTCTTGTACTCTAAAACCCAGTTACCCCCCAGCACTGAGTTACCCGTGAGGTCATCAGAGGCAGCCACATCAGCACCGGTGAGGCGGGCAATATCATCGATTAAGTTTTTGCCGGTGGACGAGCCAGCTAAATTACAGCCATAAAAAAGGATGTCGGCATCGACACCCAATGCGCTTGCCCAAGATTGCAATAGGGGCGAATAGGTAGTTAAAGTATTGCTATTGAGGAAGGTGTTGCCCAACTGTACAGAGCCATTATCTCCGTGGGAAAAGATGTGCACACCACTAACGTTATTGAACTTTGCTAAGGCTTCCGTGATTTGCGTAATGCCATTCTGGTCTTGGTCTAGGTATATGACATGGGCATTAGAGGGTAATCCCTGCACGATCGTTTGGTAGTTGTCTATACCCCGATCGATAAAGTAGACAAATGAGCCCGATTCTGGTAAGAGCCCCTGGTTTTCGACGCCGATCGTCATAAAATTTACACCTTGCCTGAATTTTACAAGCCAATCTTACCCACAAAATTGATAATTGTCACCATGATTCGTAAAAATTTCACTTTAATTTCGCTATAGTCCTGTTATTATTTAACGTCCTCGGTTTTTTGGAGGGAGGGAATTTCAGTATTTGGGAGTTGCGTTACTGCCCAGGGTCTTGCTTTTAGTGCCAAACTATAATAATTCTTAATCAAATTTAGAATAATTGATATGACTACAGTAGGAGTGATTGGGGGAGGGCAATTAGCGAGTATGACAGCCCAAGCAGCCCGATCGTTGGGGATTACCGTTAGTATTTTGCCTGATTCTAGTAACGATCCAGGGATTCAATTTGCTAGTTATGTTGCTCAAGACATAGAAGATTTAGTTACCCGATCGGATGTCATTACCTTTGAAAATGAGTTTTTAGATTTGTCCCTACTAAAAACCTGGGAGAGAAAGGGAGCGAAATTTCTGCCCAATCTGAATAGTCTAACCTGTTTACTTGATAAGTATGAACAACGATCGTTTTTACTTCGCCATAACCTACCGACACCAGAATTTAGCCTAATTGAGTCCTATTTAAGTATTAGTCAACCGGTCTTTCCCGTGGTGATGAAAATTTGTCGCCAGGGCTATGACGGCAAGGGGACGCAATTTATTTATGATATGGAGCAACTGACATCTTCTTGGCAGCAATTAGGCAAGCCGCCCGCAATTGTCGAATCTTTGATCGAGTTTGAGCAAGAATTAGCAATTATGATTGCCCGATCGGTTACCGGTGATATTTCCCTCTTCCCCGTAGTGGAAACACAACAAATCAATCAGGTGTGCCGCTGCGTAATTGCCCCCGCTAGAATTAGCGAGCAAACTAAAACTACGATCGAAACTATAGTCCAAGAAATTGTCCAGAAACTAAATTATATTGGCATCTTAGGAGTAGAGTTCTTCTTAACTAAAAATGATGAAGTTCTCGTCAATGAAATGGCACCACGCCCCCACAATTCTGGTCACTACACGATCGAAGGATGCCTTACTTCCCAATTTGACCAACTACTCCGATCGATTTTAGGATTACCCCTTGCTCCTACAACAATGACCAGCCCCGTAGCAATTATGGTGAACCTGTTGGGGTTGCAAATTACCGATTCCGAGTACAACGATCGGTTGATCCAGCTAAAACAATTACCCCAAACCTATTTGCATTGGTATAACAAAACACCCCGCCCTGGGAGAAAGTTGGGTCATGTCACTATCCTGACAGACAACTACAACCAAGGGCTAGATATAGCAACGATCGTAGAAAAAATTTGGTATCTAAAATAACGATCGGATAATTTCTACAATCTGAGTGGGACAAGTACCCTTTTCACAGAAAGCATCCACGATCGCACCCTCTGCTAAAGCCTTGGCTTTCCCCCCCTCCACCGAAGAATAAGCCACTATGCGAGTCTGGGGAGACTTCTCTTTGATCAGCCGTGAAGCACTCCAGCCATCCAAAACGGGCATGTGCATGTCCAAAATGACAACGTCAGGTTGCTTTTGTCCCGCCTGATCTACTACTTCCTGACCATTGCCAGCAGTGCCAACTAACTCTAGGTGGCTGTAACGCATAAGAGCTAGCTTCAAAGTACACCTTGTTAACTCGTGATCGTCTGCAATCAGTACCTTAAGCACTGTGGGAGGAGAACACATCATAGTACAAAATTATTGATTCTATAAAATAAATTATATCGTTTGCAGATTTTGCGCAGTTCTGTCATAGGATGTAAATATACCTACGCGCCAGACTAGAAATTGCCCAGAGTAGTTGACTTGATCCCGAACAAAATATTAAATTTGTCTAAACATTAACTAATAGAATGTCAATCTATAATAGAGCGCAGTGTTGTATTTGTTACCAAAGTTTGGGCGAGTAAAATTTTGTAAGGATTGGGTTAATCTATGAGCGTTGCATCTGTCTCTCCTGTGGTTCTCGTAATTTTAGATGGCTGGGGCTATCGAGAGGAAAGTGATGGCAACGCAATTCTAGCGGCGAAAACCCCCGTGATGGACTCCCTATGGCAGACCTATCCCCACACTCTACTACAAGCATCGGGTAAGGAGGTGGGCTTGCCCAAGGGGCAGATGGGCAATTCGGAAGTGGGGCACTTAAATATCGGCGCGGGGCGGGTTGTGCCCCAGGAGTTAGTCCGTATTTCTGATGCCGTGGATGACGGCACAATTTTACACAATCCCACGTTGACGGGGCTATGCCAGGGGTTACAGGGAAAGAAGTTACATCTGATTGGGCTTTGTTCTGATGGCGGCGTTCATGCCCATATTGATCATTTGATCGCTCTGCTGGATTTAGCCAAGGTGCAGGGTATTGACGAGGTTTGCATCCACGCTATTCTGGACGGCAGGGATACGCCTCCACTTCGGGGTTGGGTTATATGGAACGCCTCCAGGGAGCGATCGATCGGTGTGGGGTGGGCAGGATTGTGACGGTGAGCGGGCGTTATTTTGCCATGGACAGGGATCGCCGCTGGGATCGGGTGCAGAAGGCTTACCAAGTATTGACTAGCCCGGAATTAGGGGAGCACCGATCGGTGTTTGATTTGCTCAAATCCTCCTACGCCCAGCAGATTACCGATGAATTTATGCCCCCTACTCGCATTGCTCCAGGCACGATCGAGGAGGGGGACGGGGTGATTTTGTTTAACTTTAGACCCGATCGGTCGCGGGAGATGACTCAAGCGTTGGTTGATCCCCAGTTTAAGGGCTTTGAGCGGCAGTTGATCCCTGGTCTTAAGGTCGTAACTTTTACCCAGTATGACCCTAATTTACCGGTAGAAGTAGTATTTCCGCCCCAGGTGTTGCACAATTTGCTGGGACAGGTGGTGGCACAGCAGGGGTTGCGGCAATTTCGCATTGCGGAAACGGAAAAGTATGCCCATGTCACCTATTTCTTAGATGGCGGGCAGGAAGAGCCTAACCCCCTCGAAGACCGCCATTTAATTAATAGTCCCCAGGTGGCTACCTACGATCAACAGCCGGGTATGGCGGCACGGGAAGTGACTAAGGTGCTCAAGGCAGCGATCGAGAAGGGCATCTATTCCCTCGTGGTTGTCAATTATGCCAATCCTGATATGGTGGGGCACACGGGCAACTATGAGGCTACGATCGCGGCGATCGAGCAGGTAGACTACTGTTTAGGGGAATTGTTAGAGAGTGTTTCCCGCTTGGGGGGCACAGTTTTGATTACTGCTGATCACGGCAATGCGGAGATCATGTGGGATGAGAATCACAACCCCTGGACTGCCCATACGACCCAGCCGGTGCCTTTGATTTTAGTGGAGGGGGAACGGCGCAAAATTCCTGGCTTTGGCGGAGAAGTAAAACTGCGATCGGGGGGCAAACTTGCGGACATCGCGCCGACAATTTTAGAAATTTTACAGATTAAGCAACCCAAGGAGATGACTGGGGTTTCCCTGATCGATCGGGTGGAGTACGAAGTGCGTAGTCCCAGGGTACCGGTAAAATTGGGGGTCTAGGCTGTGGAACTTAGTTTATTTGAGCAATTGCGACATCCTAACCCCCACTTGCGGGACAGGGCAATGGCAGAAATTGTCGCTAACCAGGACGAGACTACTATTCCCTATCTAATTGGGCTGTTGGGGGAGGTGGATACTACTTACCGGCGGGCGGCGGTGAAAACGATCGGGGCGATCGGTTACGAGACGGTGCCTTTTTTGGCGGAGGCGCTGCTACACAGTGAAGATGTCACAGTCAGGGGCAGTGCTGCCAAGGCGTTGGCGCAGGTGGCGGTCAATTTTGGCGATGAGGGCTTTCCCAAAGTGGGCATTGATGCCCTAGAAGCGGCGCTCCAGGATTTGAATCCGGTGGTTCACATTGCCGCTGTGATGGCTTTAGGGGAAATTGGCGCGCCTGTGCTGGATGTATTGATTGGGGCATTGCAGACTACGGATAATCCTGCCTTGGCGGTAGCGATCGTGGGGGCATTGGGTTCGATCGGGGACGATCGGGGGGTAGCGGTGTTAAACCAGCTAATTGAGGCGGAAACGACGGATAGTTATGTCAAGGAGTCAGCGGTGAGCGCCCTGTCCCGCTTAGAAATGGTACAAAGCCGTCTTACCCTAAAAGACCGGTAACGTAATATGGAAACTAGAACCCTGTTTGTGGGGGCAATCCACCCAAATTTTGCCGTAATGGGCGCGGATGATGCGATTACAAACTGCCAGACCGATGCCGTAGCCTTCCTTCTGTTTGTCGCGGCTGAGGCGGTATTTTTCCTCAAAGATTTTTTCCCGCATTTCGGGGGGGATGCCTGGTCCTGTATCGGTGACCGAGATTTCCACTTTTTGCGAGGTGCGGTGCAGTGCGGTCATTTGAATTTTGCCCCCGATCGGGGTATATTTGATGGCATTATCGAGCAAATTAGCTAGCACTTGTTGCACCCTTTCATTATCAGCATAGACGTAGGGCAAATCTTTGGGAATATCGGTGATCAGATGCTGTTGTTTCTCCTTTAGTCTGTAATTCAAGTAATAATCTTGAGCCACTTGTTGGCATACTTCACTAATATTGATCCGCTGGGGGCGAATAGGCAGAGTCGCTACTTCACCGCGACAGGATTCTAAAATTTCCGTAATCATGTTATCTGCCATCCGAATTTGTTTGCGCCCTTGTTGCAACAGTTGTTCCACTAATTCGGGAGTAAGTTTATCTTGGCTAAGCTCGATCGTTTCTAGTGCTAAAGAGACTGCTGTGATTGGATTGCGCAGGTCATGGGCTAACATGCCAATGATGCGGTCTTTGAAGTGCAGTTGCTGTTGCAGATGATTCTTTTCTTGGGTTAGTCTGAATACTTCATCGGTCATTTTAATTACTTCTGCCGATCGGTTGACTTGTTTGTTTAATTCCTGGTCAGTACCGGAGAAATTTTCCAGGGATTGTTGCCAACCTTCCCAGGAATTTTTCAACTGGACTAATAAGCTTTTCCCCGCGATCGTTTGTCTGGGGGCGGGATAAATTTTCAGTAGGGCTGGGGTCAAAACCACGCGGAAATGCTCGGCTAGGTAGGGTTGCCCCGTAACATCAATCACCTGTAATTCTGCTACGTCAGGGGGGCAAGTCTGGAGGAATTGTTCTACTTCTTTGACAATCTCCAGCGAACTGGGACGATCGTCAATAAATAAAATGAGTTGTAAAGGAGAATTGACCGGCACTGGCGAAAATCCTGAAATTAGCCCTATTTTAACAATTTGCCCTAGAATCAGACATACTTTAATATGCCATCCCCCAGACTTATAGGGGCAAAATTATCATAGTGAACATTTCTTCCCCAGCCAGGGGATTATGCTATCCCTGGTTCTGAGGCTAAATTTAATTTCTATGACTATCCGTTACCTGATGTGTCCTCCCGACTTTTACGATGTCGACTATGTGATCAATCCCTGGATGGAAGGGAATATCCACCGATCGAGTCAGGCAAAGGCGGTCGAGCAATGGAACAAGCTCTACAATATCCTGAGAGAGTTGGCGGTGGTTGATTTAGTCCCGCCCCAAAAGGGTTGGCCCGATATGGTGTTTACGGCGAACGCGGGCTTAGTTTTGGGCAACAAAGTGGTGATTAGTCGTTTTTTACACAAAGAGCGCCAGGGGGAAGAACCCTACTTTAAGGCATGGTTTGAGTCCCAGGGGTTTGAAGTGTTTGAGTTGCCCCCCGATTTACCCTTTGAAGGGGCGGGGGATGCCCTCCTCGATCGGGAAGGTCGTTGGGTCTGGGCGGGCTATGGCTTCCGCTCGGAACTGGATTCCCATCCTTTGTTTGCCCAGTGGCTGGATATTGAAGTGCTGTCTTTGCATTTGGTGGATAACCGTTTCTATCACTTGGATACTTGCTTTTGTCCTTTGACGGGGGGCTATTTGCTCTATTACCCCGATGCCTTTGATGCCTACTCTAACCGCTTAATTGAAATGCGGGTCAGTGCGGAAAAACGAATTGCGATCGAGGAACCCGATGCCCTCAATTTTGCCTGCAATGCCGTCAATGTGGGGCAGACGGTGATTATGAATAAGGCTAGTGCCAGTCTGAGACAGCGCCTCGAATCCCTGGGCTTTACCTTGCAGGAAACTCCTCTGACGGAATTTTTGAAGGCGGGGGGAGCTGCCAAGTGCCTGACTTTGCGCATTACGGAGCCGATCGTGCCTGCGCCCCAGGAAGTGAGCCATGTGGAAGCTAGAATTATCCAAATGCAGGGGCATCTCCTCGATACGGGACTGGTCAATCGCGCCCTCGATGTCGTGGTGGATGGGGGCGGTAGCTTCCAGGTGTTGGATTTTAAGCTGGGCATCCAAAAGCAAAGCACCTCTGAGGCAAAAATCCGTGTCTCTGCCCCCGATCGGGAAATTATGACTAACATCCTCAGCCGCTTGATCGAGATTGGGGCAATCTTACCCACTGAAACCGATCGGGATGTGCAGTTAGCCCCTGTTGTTCAAGACGGGGTTTCCCCCGACGATTTCTATGTCACTACCATTTATCCGACAGAAGTAAAGGTAAATGGAGTGTGGATCAGAGCGACAAAACAACGCATGGATGCCGCGATCGTGGTGGATCAAGCCGCCCAAACTGCCACTTGTAAACTGTTGCGGGACTTGCGCATTGGTGACCAGGTAGTAGTGGGGGTAGAGGGCATCCGCACTGCCCATCGCCCCGAAGTGAGGGAGAAGAGCACTAAAGAATTTTCCTTTATGGGAGCAGGGGTCTCCAGTGAGCGCCGCGTGGAATTGATCGTCGAGCAAATTGCCTGGGAATTGCGCCAGATTCGCGATCGGGGCGGCAAAGCGGTCGTTACGGCGGGTCCTGTAGTCGTGCATACAGGGGGAGCGCCCCATTTGGCTTACTTGATTCGGGAGAGATTTGTCCATGCCCTTTTAGGAGGAAATGCCATCGCCGTCCATGACATGGAGCAAGCGATTATGGGTACTTCTTTAGGGGTAGACCTGCAACGGGGCGTCAGCGTCAGTGGGGGGCATCGCCATCACCTCAAGGTGATCAATTTAATCAGACGGTACGGTGGTATCAAGCAGGCGGTAGAAGCTGGGGTCGTCACCTCCGGCATCATGTACGAATGTGTCAAGCAGGGCGTACCCTTTTCTCTGGCAGGCTCCATCCGCGATGATGGCCCCCTCCCTGATACGCAAATGGACTTGATTAAAGCCCAACAACACTACAGCGAGCTGGTTCAGGGCGCTGATCTAATTTTGATGCTTTCTTCGATGTTGCACTCGATCGGGGTGGGAAACATGACCCCAGCGGGGGTAAAACTGGTGTGCGTAGACATCAATCCCGCCGTAGTCACCAAATTAGCCGATCGGGGTTCGGTGGAATCGGTGGGGGTTGTCACCGATGTAGGCTTATTTTTAAGTCTATTGGTACAGCAATTGCAAAAGCTCGCCAGTCCCCTCGTAGAAACCTAGAATCTTAGCCTTTGTTCAGGAAGAGGGCACAACAGCAGAAAAATTAAATTGCCAAGGGCGGTAGATTGTTAAAAACAAGACGGATGCGGCGGTAAATGATCTGCATTGCCTCTTTACTGTTGAGATGACGATCGTTTTCACTGAATACCCCTAAGTCAATCAGTTCATTCCAGCGTTCACAGAGGGCTTGCGTTACAGTGCGGGCTAGGGAAGGAGCTTCCATAAATAGTTGCTGAAATACCGATCGTTCGATGACAAATAACCTAGTTGTATCGATCGTGCGTACCGAAAGCGATCGGGGCGTATTCAACAACACCGCAATCTCGCCGAAAAATTCCCCCACAGCCAACACACGGACTAAGCGCGCCTTGGCAATGGAGATCATTTCTACTTCCCCCTGCAAAATCAAATAGAAACAATCGCCACTTTCCTGCTCCCAAAACACATACTCATGGGGCGGCAAGGTAATCGGAAACCCTTGATTGACAACCAACTCTAGGACATGAGTCGGTAAATCGGCAAAAAACTAATCTGTCCAATGCTTTCCCAAAGGGACCGCTTGGCTTGGGATAGTCTCATAGATCGCGGTGGGTGAATGACTTCATAGTATATTCTGCTACGGTTTGTCCCCTCCCGCTGAGGTAATAACGATAGGTGACTAAACCCTCTAGCCCTACTGGTCCCCGGGGCGGCATTTTTTGGGTACTAATGCCTACCTCAGCGCCAAAGCCATAACGAAAACCATCGGCAAACCGCGTGGAGCAGTTGTGATAGACCCCAGCCGCATCTACTCTCTGGCGGAACCGATCGGCGTTTGCTTGATCCTCCGTCACGATCGCTTCCGTGTGCTTGGAACCGTAGGTATTAATATGCCCGATCGCTGCTTCTAGGTCTGCCACTATCTTAATAGCCAAGATTAAATCGCAGTACTCTGTCTGCCAATCTGCCTCAGTTGCTACTTTTAGTCCAGGAAATAACTCTACAGTCGTTGCACAGCCCCGCACTTCTACCTTTTTCTCAGCCAACTGGGGCAATACTAGAGCCAAGAATTTTGGAGCAATGGCACTGTGGACTAGCAGAGTTTCGATGGCATTGCACGCCGCCGGATATTGGGTCTTACTATCGATCGTGACCTTTACTGCCATATCCAGGTCGGCACTTTCATCGATAAACAAATGACATAGACCGTCAGCATGACCTAAAACTGGTATTTTTGTGTTTGCCTGAATGAACCGGACAAAGTCGTTAGAACCCCTGGGAATAATCAAATCAATATCCCGCTCCAAGCCAAGTAATTCTAAAACCTCTCCCCTAGTTGTAACCAGCTCGATCGTGGAGGGACTAACAGCAGTATTCTTTAGGGCAGTCTGGATTAAATTAACCAGAACTTCGCAGGAGTGGAGCGCCTCCTTGCCCCCTTTGAGAATGGCACCATTGCCGGATTTAATCGCTAGGGAAGCAATTTGGGTGACGGCATCGGGGCGGGCCTCAAAAATTACCCCCAAGACCCCCAGGGGCACAGTTATGCGCTCTAAAATTAGGTCTGTATCTAGTTCTCGATGGAGTTGGCGCACTCCCACAGGCTCCGCTAGAGCTGCCACACTCCGCACTCCTGTGATCATCGATCGGACTTTGGCTTGATCTAACTTGAGGCGATTGATGAGAGGGAGGGGTAGCCCATCTTTTTTTGCCTGGTCTAGGTCGGCTTGATTAGCCTCTAGGATGGAGGGAATGTTTTGTTCCAGGGTCTGGGCGATTTGCTCCAGGGCTTGATTTTTGCGATCGGTGGAGAGGTGAGCTAAATCCTGGGCGCTAACTTTAGTGGCTCTGACAATTTGCTGGAGGTTACTGGTCATGGTGCTAACAACGTCTAAACAAAAAATACCGATCGATATAGTTAAAATTCTTAGCACAATCTTGGACAAGGCATCGATATATTATTAGCGCAAAATTGCCCCTCCATCCCTTCTACCACAGCGGGGAGAAGGGATGTTCCCTCTCCCTTTTTGGGAGAGGGCTAGGGTTTCAGGAAAAGCAACGGGGATTTCTATAAGACAATTTTTTGAGGTGATTGTGGTCTGGTTTATGTTTGCTTGGCTGTTGGGTATGGCTGTCTCAGCCCAAGAATTTCCCTACTGTGCTTTCGATCGGGATTCTATTGCCCAGAAGTCTGAACTTCTGCAAAGGGCAACCAAGGGGGATAGGGCGGCTCAGTTACAGTACCAGGCAGTGTTGACTGACCACAACGATCGGTTAAAGCGTTGCCGCGAATCCTCCTGGCTGAAAACCCAAGCCCTCTGGATTCGCCTTTATCCCTGCGACCTCAAGCCGGGTAATTTAGACCAAATCTTGGATAATGTGGTCAATTTTGGCTATAACCAGCTCTACGTCAATGCTTTCTACGACGGCAGAGTGCTTTTACCCCATCAGGATAACCCTACCGTATTCCCCTCAGTAGTAGGAGAACAAGCACCCCAAGCCGATCTGCTAGCAGAGGTAATTCAAAAAGGGAAAGAGCGGGGAATCAAGGTTTACGCCTGGGTTTTTGCCATGAATTTTGGTCCTAGCTACAGTAAACGCCCCGATCGGCAGGGAGCAATTGCCCGCAATGGCTTTGGCGAAACTAACCTCCAAGACCCCAAAGCCATCCCCGAAGAGGCAGGCGTATCCCATATTTTTATCGATCCCTACAATCCCCGCGCCCAAAACGACCTAAAAAATGTCCTTTTTGCCATCTCCCAACGCCAGCCCGACGGCATTTTATTGGACTATATCCGCTACCCCCACCGCACCCAGCGCATCACCCACGATGTCCGCGATCTCATGGTCTATGGCTACATCTCCGCCCGTAAACTCATGTCCCGCGCCCTCTCTCCCTTGGGACAAAGCCTGATCTATGACTACCTCAAGGATGGACGAGTGCAAAGGGAAGTCCCCATCGGGACAAAACTATGGCAACTCCCCGATGGTAAAACAGTAATCGCCAATGGGACTGATCTTAACCAAGCCCTCTGGCACCTGGTCACCGAACACGCCCGATCGGGGGTGACCACCTTTTAGCCAATATCCCCCGCACCCCAGATATTCCCATCGGTGCCGTCTTTTTCCCCAAGGCAAACCGAAATTTTCCTGAAGGAATTGACCCCCGTATCCAACCCTGGGACCGCTTCCTTAGCGTACAGGAGTGGCATCCTATGCTCTACTCCACCTGCGGGCATGGGGGATGTATAATTGACGAACTTGCCACGGTTATCGCTACAACCCCCCCCAGGGTCAAACTCTGTCCCGCTATTGCTGGTTTTTGGGGTGTTGCCAAGGGGGCGCGTATTCCCCTGGAATCCCAGCTTAGCGCTCTGCGCAATGCTTACCCCTCCCTCAACTGTGTCAGCCATTTTGCTTACTCCTGGCTCGATCTCAAATCCGATCGGGAACGCCGCAGTTGTAAATTAAATTAAGTGTCGTTAAGATAGATTAAGATCAATGTTACTAAGGGACAATTTATGGTAGCTGCAGTAAAGCCGATCGTTACATCCCTGGGCAACCAGACCCTCAGGGAAATTTTCGCTGCGATAGATGCCCTCAGTTGTCCTTTTAGCGTCAATTTCCACATCCATTCCCGCTACTCCGACGGGCAGATGCAACCCCGTGACATTGTTGAGCAGGCAATTAACCTCAAACTAAAGCACTTCGCCCTATCCGATCACCACACTGTAGAGGGTTACGAAGTTGCCAGACAGGAACTAATTTATCGCAAACGATCGGGGGAAGTAAACCTACCCCGTCTCTGGGTCGCAGCAGAAATCAACGCCAGCCTTTTGTTTACCGATGTCCATATTTTGGGCTACGACTTTGACCCCAGACACCCAGCTATGTTGCCCTACCTCCAAGGCAAAGCCACCGCAGGCATCGACTACCAAGCGGTAAAGGTGATCAACAGCATTCATCAGGCAGGCGGGCTAGCAGTATTAGCCCATCCCGCCCGCTACCGCCGCTCAGCCAAGGACTTAATTCATAGCGCCGCCAAGCTAGGCATAGACGGGATCGAAACCTACTACAGCTACGAAAACTGTGATCCTTGGCAACCCACACGCCGCATCACCGCCGAGGTCAAACCGATCGTGGAGGATTTAGGACTATTCCACACCTGCGGCACTGACTCCCACGGCTTGAAGATCACCAGACGCATCTAGCCCTTGGGATTGACCTTAAGCAGCTCCACATCAAAAATTAGGGTTGCATTGGGGGGAATCACACCTCCCGCCCCCTGGGAACCGTAACCCAACTCCGGCGGAATAATCAACTCCCGCTGCCCGCCTACCTTCATCGAAGCCACTCCTTCATCCCAGCCTTTAATCACTTCTCCCACACCCAAGCGGAAAGCAAAGGGAGTACCCCGATCGCGGGAACTATCAAACTTTCTGCCGTTTTCCAGCTTGCCGGTGTAATGGACAAAAACCACTTGATCCTTTTCGGCAGAAGCACCATTACCTACCTTAATATCCCGATACTTCAGCCCCGAAGCTGTAGTGATATACTCAGGAGCTGCCACTACTTCTTCCTGCACAGTGAAAAACTGTGCCACTACCAAAACCAAGACTGCAACAAGGGTCACACCAAGGCTCACTAAAATTCCTTTCAAAGATTTTGCTCCAAATCCATAGTTGGCATCTTAACCAACTTAGAGACCCATGACAAGGGCTAGGGAAGTTTTACTCGATCGCTGAAACTTACACCTTAAGAATGATTTATTTGTCACTCCCTAGTGCAGATACCCCAACTATTGAGAATTCTATATGTTTATCCCCTATAACTTACGATCGAAATTATGAAGAAAAATTAAAATTTGTGAAACAATATCCATAAGTATTTACTCACACAAGATAAAGTAATGCAACAATTTCCTTGGATAACAACTATTATCCTTCTGCCCTTGGTAGGGGCAGCTTTGATTCCCTTCCTCCCGGACAAGGAAGGAAAGGCTGTGCGCTGGTTTGGTTTGGGAGTGGCGATCACCGATTTTATATTGATGAGCTATGCCTTTTGGCTTAGCTACGATGCTCAGACAACGGGTTTTCAATTGGTAGACAACTTGCCTTGGCTGCCCCAGCTAGGTTTGAACTGGGCAGTAGGCGTAGACGGAATTTCCATCTGGCTGGTATTGCTATCGGGGTTAGTGACGACCCTAGCGATCCTTGCAGCTTGGCAGGTAGACCACAAACCCAAGTTGTTCTATTTCTTGATGTTGGTGCTATACAGCGCTCAGATCGGCGTATTCACTGCCAAAGACATGCTTCTCTTCTTTTTAATGTGGGAAGTGGAACTGATCCCTGTGTACTTGTTGATTTCTATTTGGGGTGGTGCTAAACGTCGTTATGCTGCCACTAAGTTTTTACTTTACACCGCCGCCGCCTCCGTCTTCATTTTAATTGCTGGTTTAACAATGGCGTTTTATGGTGAAACCAGTTTTGATATTGCCACGATCGGTACAAAAGATTATCCCTTAACTCTGCAATTATTCCTCTATGCCGGTCTGTTAGTAGCCTTTGGCACCAAGTTAGCCATTTTCCCCCTCCATACCTGGCTACCTGATGCCCACGGCGAAGCCTCTGCTCCTGTTTCCATGATTTTGGCGGGAGTATTACTAAAGATGGGAGGTTACGGTTTAGCGCGATTTAACTTAGAAGCTCTAAGTGATGCCCATATCTACTTTGCGCCGGTATTGGCGATTTTAGGTGTGATCAACATTATTTATGGCGCTTGCAGTTCTTGGGGGCAGGGCAATATGAAACGCCGTTTAGCCTATTCCTCTATTTCCCACATGGGTTTTGTCTTGCTGGGATTTGCGTCTTTTTCTGACTTGGGCATGAGTGGAGCGATGTTGCAGATGATCTCCCACGGCTTGATCGCTGCTGGTTTGTTCTACCTTGCTGGTGTCACCTACGATCGTACCCACACCATGGCAATGGCGCAGATGGGAGGAATTGCCCGATCGATGCCCAAGACCTTTGCATTGTTTACGGTAGCCGCGATGGCTTCCTTAGCTTTACCTGGTATGAGTGGTTTTGCCAGCGAGTTATCAGTATTTGTGGGTTTCAGCACGGGCGAGATATACGGCGATGGGTTTCGCAGTGTCACCATCTTGTTAGCTGCTGTAGGCTTAATTCTCACTCCTATTTATCTGCTGTCGATGTTGCGTCAGGTATTTTATGGTCAACCCGTAGCTGAGATTTTAACTGACAACAATGGTGCTAACTGTTTTGGTAATAGTTGTGCTCTGCAACCAGAGACTATTTTTACTGATGCTAGACCCAGGGAAGTATTTGTTGCCCTCTGTTTTTTAGTGCCGGTAATTGCTATTGGTTTGTATCCTAAATTTGTGACAAACACCTACGATGCCAAAACTGTAGCCATCAATGGCGAAGTCAGACAGTCCTTTGCTACTAGTAAACAACCTGCTTTTGCTGTCCATCAAGCTCCCACGATCGCGGAATTGGTAAGATAAACCGGACTTAAGCTAAGGAAAAATCCCTACAGCGGGGAGAAAGGAAGTAGATCAATATTTTCTAGTCCCCTCTCCCTTTGGGGAGAGGGCTAGGGTGAGGGTTTCCGAAAAAGCAACGTAAGTCCTGCTAAGTGAAGTGAACTAAGAATCTCCCGATTTATCGGGAGAGCGTCAATTATCTACCCCAGACAACTGTTGTAACATCCCGATCGTTGTGGTTTTAGGATCATCCGCACTGACTAAGGCTCGCACCACTGCTACTCTTTTCACCCCAAGGGCAATTAGTTCTGCTAAGTTATTGGCATCGATGCCGCCGATGGCAAACCAGGGAATGGGGCAATTTGCGAGGGCATAGGGCAAGTAGGAATCCTTAACCGCAGCTTTGCCCGGTTTGGTCGGTGTGGCAAATATTGGTCCTACGCCCACATAATCGGGAGCCTGCTCCAGAGCATAGGATAGTTCGGCGGGGCTGGTGGTAGAAAGACCAATAATGGCATCCCTGCCTAAAATTTTTCTAGCTTGTTTGACACTCATGTCGGTTTGTCCCAGATGCACGCCGTCTGCACCTACCACCTGGGCAATATCCACCCGATCGTTGACCAGGAATAAAGCGCCGTAACGACGACAGAGAGCGCACAGGGCTTCAGCAATGGCAATTCTTTCCCGATCGGTGCCCTCTTTTTGGCGAAATTGGACTATTTTCAGCCCTCCCTGCAAGCATTCTGCCACGATAGAGATCAGGTCGGGATGGGGCATTGTCACCAGATAAAGGGGATGATTTTGCAGAGTTGTATACCGATCGGGGTTGGGTAAGACCGACTGCAACTCGTAGACACCATAACGTAGGGACTTCATTTGTAGTGCCATTTCCAGATCATAGAGCTTGCCATATTCCTCTAAAACCCGCAATGCCTCCTGCACCCTGGCAAAATTGGCATCCATAACAGCGGCAAGACTACTGCGCCCCAGTTCCCGATCGTGGCTCAAGTCTGTGCCTGGGTCATGGACAGTATCCCTCGCCGATCGAATTTGGGGGCTATGCCATTTGCCCAATTCCTGGCGCAACTCCTTACATTTTTGGCTCAATGCCTGACTTTCCAAGCCCAACCGGCACCATTCTTCAATTACTCTGATTCCCTCCCGTGCCCGATCGAGATTGGCATCAAGAATGCGATATAACTGAGACTGGGATAAACTAGGACTCATCGTCGTCATTAACATAAGGCTAAGTCAAATATTATCCCGACTTGGAGGCTCTATGCGTTTATTTTCCCCTATCCTCCTGGGGCTTTCCTTCCCTGCCCTAGCAAACCCGATCCTAGTCCATCCCCAAAAGGGGCAAGATTTGACTGGGAATGGCACAGCCTCAAAACCCTTCCGTACAGTCAGTCATGCCCTCGCTCTGGCAACTCCCGGAACAACGATCGTGCTGCAACCAGGCATCTATAGCACCAGTTCGGGGGAGAAATTTCCTTGGATCGTCAAATCCGGCATCACCCTCAAGGGCAACGAGGCGCAACAGGGGCAGGGGGTAGTGGTCACAGGAGGCGCGCCCTTCCGATCGCCTTTTTTATTGAACCCCAATGTCACAATTGTTTTACAGAATCAAACGGAATTAAGGGGCTTGACCATTACTAATCCCCATCCCAGGGGCTACGGCATTTGGCAGGAAGAGGGGATAGGGATTATTGCCAATAATACCTTTAGCAGTAGCAGGCAAGACGGCATGCTCATCACCGGCAAAAGTACCCCTACTGTCGTTAGCAACCGTTTTTTAGGCAATAGGGGCAGCAACATCACGATCGAGGGGGATGCCCGCCCCGTTATTCAACAAAATCTGCTCCAACAGGCAAAATTCGGCATTGCGGTGCGCCAGCAAGCCCTCCCCCAGATTATCGGCAATACCATCGCCAACAACGACAATGGCATCATCGTCCAGGGCAACGCCCGCCCCAGTCTACGCGCCAATCAAGTCAGCAACAATCGCCAAACCGGGATCATCGCCCTCAATGACAGCAATCCCGATTTGGGCACCGCCCAAGCCCCAGGTAACAACATCTTCCGCAACAATGGCAGAGATATTCACAACAACAGTAGCCAGACCCTCAATGCCTTAGGCAATCGGTTTGACCAAGCCAATTTGTTCGGCAAAATCAGTATAGAACCCACGATCGCTGTAGCCCCCCCAGCACTGCCACCACCTTTGAAGCCATACCCAACTCCGTCGTCGTTAAAATTTCCGGTAGTGCCCGATCGGTAGGCATCAACTCCGCCATC
>PHFO01000046.1 GCA_002861535.1 Cyanobacteria bacterium M5B4
ACGGCTTATGGGGCATATTTGTGTTGATTCCCTGGCTCACCCCTGGATTTAATTGGCTCCACCGTCACTGGGGCGCGCTTCCCGTATTTAGTACCCCCTTCCCTGGGCGCAGTTTATTGGTGGCAGCTCTCATTTTAAGCATCATGATCCTACCCACGATCGTGGCTCTAACCCGTGACCTATTGGTAGGTGTGCCCTTGGAACTGCGCCTGGCTGCCCTATCCCTGGGAGCCACCCCCTGGGAAACGATCGTGAATGTGGTTTTGCCCTACACCCGATCGGGAATTATTAGCACCGTTTTACTCGCTTTGGGGCGCGCCCTCGGGGAAACGATGGCAGTGACCATGGTAATCGGCAATGCCAATGTCCTCTCCCTATCTTGGTTAGCTCCCGCCGACACGATCGCTTCTCTGCTCGCCAACAATTTTGCGGAGGCAAGGGACAGGGAAATATCAGCCCTGATGTACGGAGCTTTAGTATTGTTGGCAATATCTTTGGGGGTCAACCTAACCGCCGAATTAGTCTTACTCAAGCCAGAACCTCCCCCTGGCGTAGAGGGAAAGAGTAGGCAGTCCAAAGTTCAAGAAAAAGACTAACCGACAGGACTTACGCTGAGGAAAAATTCCCTTATCCCACAGGGGGGAGCAGGGAAATAGATCAATTTCTTCTAGTCCCCTTTTGGGTGAGAACGTAATCAAGAACTGTGAGGTGGCTCAGGAGCCGTTGCCTTTATGTCAATACTAGAATTTTTCCCCAATGCCAAAGCTAAATTGCGTATTGCCATCTTCGGCAATGCCATAATCTACACGAATTGAACCCAAAGGCGATCGGATGCGCACCCCAGCCCCATAGCCCAAACCACTACCAGGCTTGCCCCTCGCCACAGCGGGACTACCTAAAACCTGATTGCCCGTACCTAAATCTGTGCCGTAGTCAGCGAAGAATACCCCGTTGAGGATGGAAAAAATAGGGAAGCGGTATTCTGCCGAAAGGATGGCGAAACTCTTGCCACTGCCGATCCTGCCTTCGTCATAACCGCGTACCGAGTTAGTACCGCCGATTCTAAAGGCTTCGTAGGGAGGGAAGTCCCCCAAAATAGTGCCGCCTTGGATGTTGAATGCCAAAGCCTGGGGACCAGGGGTAAAGTTAAGCAGTTGCACAGGGACATAAAAGCTATAGTTCGCCCGCAGCCGGTTAAACAAGGAACTGTCGCCCCCAAACACAAAAGCCTGCTCTGTGGCAACGCGGAAGAGAGAGCCTGTAGTAGGTTGCAGTGGATCATTGCGCCGATCGGTGGCATAGGCAAACTGAGCTACAGCGAGACTGTCTTCTCCATTACCGCTGAAACTGAGGGGATTGCCGAGACCATCGGTAGCTACTGTGCCCCCAGAGACATCGGAAATACGCACTTGTTCAAACCTCAATCCCAGAGAAGCACTGTTGCCATTACCGAGGGGACGGGAAAAACTAATGCCAGCCCCCAAGCGGTTTTCCCTGGGGGTTTCTTCCTTGCTCTCCCCGACACCAATACCTGCGGGAGCGGTGGGAGGAGTATCAAAAATATAGCTAAACAAACGGCGGCTAAAGACGTTGGCGGTAAAGGAAGTTTTGAAGGGGTCTCCCGCCAACCAAGGATCGGTAAAATTGAGGTCAAATAAAAGTTCCCGTTCTCCCACCTGGACATCAAAACCGACTTTTTGGTTGTTGCCGCCCAAGTTGGTCTGTTGGAAGCTAAAGCCGCCAAACAAGCCACTGGCAGAGCTTAAGCCAGCGGCGAGGGAGATCGATCCCGTACTTCTCTCCTTGACATTGATGGTGACGACTACCTGCTTAGTGTCTTCGCCAGGATTGAGGGAGACATTCACGTCTTCAAAAATGCCTAGACCAAACACCCGTTGTAGGTCTGACTGGATGGTGTCGCGGTTGAGGACCGTGCCTGGTTTGGTCGTGAGTTCGCGGGTGATGATAAATTCCCTGGTGCGCCCTGGGATAGGTTTGCCGTCTTTATCTTCGGTTTTGCCTTCTTCGTTGAGAAAGGAAACTTTGATGTTTTCGATCACTCCTTCTGCGATAACTAGGGTGACGGTACCATCAGGAGAAGATTGGATGTCTGCCACTTGGGCTAGCACATAGCCGTTATCTTGATAGAACTTTTCCAGGGCTTTGACAGATTCTTGCAGGGTGAGGAGGTTGATAGTTTTATTGAATTGCTCCCCAAAGAGGCGCTGGATCACTTGGTCTTTCGTTTCTACTTGACCCTTGCTATCCTTGATGCCCTGGTCTAAAACCTGGCTGTTTTCGGTCACGATCGCTTTAAGGGGGGGGTTGGACTGGGCAATAAACCTGAGACGGATACCCAGGGGAGTATTTTCCGGTTGGGCTTGGACGTTGACAAAGAAACCAGTGGCAAACAGGGCGTTGGTAGCGGCTTCTACCTCCGATCGGTTGACTATGGCTCCAGGACGGATGGGGAGGGCATCATAGGCAGTTTTTTCTAAATCGGGGGGGAGGCTTTTACCTTCAGGGTCAACTACCAATACTTCTACTACTTGCAGGGTGGGTTCACTGCTGCCGTTAGTTTGAGCAACCGGTTGGGGCATAGGACTTGCCAGACAGGGAATTGCCCACAGCACGATCGAAAGTTGGGATAGCCAGAGGATAGAGCGCATACTGATAGTTGTTAGTTAGGTTGATTCTACAATGCGACGGAGGACTTCCTGGTAGGCAGCACTCTCCTGTCCGAGATTTTGTCTAAACCGGTCTTTGTCTAGTACCCGATCGCGGGGGTCATCGGTATTTTGATCCCAGAGACGGCAGGTATCGGGGCTGATTTCATCCGCCAATATCATTTGCCCATCGTTGTCTACCCCAAATTCTAGTTTGAAATCCACTAAATTAAGACGGCATTGCCCAAAAAATTGTTGCAAATGTCCGTTAATGACAAGGGCATGGTGTTTTAGTCCCTCTACCTGGTGGGGACTAGCTAGATTTAAGATTTCAATGTGCTCGGTGGTGATGAGGGGGTCGCCCAGGTCGTCATTTTTGTAGTAAAACTCCACGATCGGTCTCGGTAAGACCATCCCTAGCTCCAGTCCCAGGCGTTTACAAAGGCTGCCAGCGGCAATGTTACGGACGACAACCTCGATCGGGATAATTGTGACGGCTCTGACTAGCATGTCCGTGGGGTTGACCTGACGGATAAAGTGAGTGGGAATGCCCTGTTTCGCTAAGTATTGCAGTAAATGGGTAGCGATCGTGCAGTTATATTCGCCTTTGTGCGCGATCGTGCCTTTTTTTGGGCGTTAAAGGCAGTAGCATCATCCTTAAAATGCACTAACAAAACATCGGGAGTGTCAGTACTGTAGAGAATCTTGGCTTTGCCTTCGTAAAGACGATCGGTCATTGCAGTATTTAGAAAAGTCAATCAATATATTATGGCAAAGGGAATCATAGGACAAAAGACTAGAATTTTGATTTATAGCTTGGTTTGTTTTCAAGAAAAGTCTGCCCTTTGCCGGAAATTTTCAGTCACTGTCTGTGTTATGCAAAATGGTATCAAATTTATGTGCCCAATCATGGGGCTTATTCCTGTGGTAAATTATGGACATTGTGCTCAAGTTTGTTATCATCTATCGACCAAGTTACTGTCAAACAATATATGCTCACTTTTATTGCAAGGATGTTGGTCATTACTTTGGCAGTTGTTATTCTGCAATCGGAAAGTTTTACTATGAATCATTGGCTCGATCGGGCTGAAGCTGCTCCGCACCAAGGAACAGAGTTGGTAGCGGGGGTGAGCCAAACGCGGCTCGACAATGGCTTGACGGTGTTAATTAAGCCAGTCAACACTTCTCCCGTAGTGACTGTACAGGTGTGGTATCCCGTCGGTTCCCGCAATGAACGCCCAGGCATTACGGGTATTTCTCACCAGTTGGAGCATTTATTGTTTAAGGGGACGAAAAATCGACCGATTCAGTTTGGGCGTTTATTTAGTGCTTTAGGGAGTGAATCTAATGCTTTTACTAGTTACGATGTCACTGCCTATTATGGTGTGGTGGGCAAGGATAAGATGGATGCCCTGCTTGAGTTAGAAGCCGATCGCATGGTCAATGCTTTAGTGGATGAAAAGGCATTACAAAGTGAGCGCACTGTCGTTTTATCGGAGTTAGATGGTAATGAAAATAACCCTGGTACTAGGCTTTATCGCCGTGTCATGGCTGCGGGTTATCCTAATTCTCCCTACGGCTGGTCAGTAATTGGCAATCGGCGGGATGTGGAAAATTTTACAGCCCAGGATATTCAGCAGTATTATCGTACTTTCTACCGCCCCGATCGGGCTACGGTGGTGGTGGTGGGGGATGTGGATGTCAACAATACTCTGGATAAGATTAAAAATACCTTTGGTAAAATTAAACTGCCGATCGTGCCCGAACCTCCA
Source organism: Cyanobacteria bacterium M5B4 (assembly GCA_002861535.1). Lineage (GTDB taxonomy): Bacteria > Cyanobacteriota > Cyanobacteriia > Pseudanabaenales > Pseudanabaenaceae > M5B4. Next base: position 4,439 of record PHFO01000046.1, read on the forward strand.
GAATATCGAGGACAGCAAGCAGTGCAGGAACTGAATGCCCCGATCGTGCTAAGGGAACCGGGCAGTAATCCTTTCTTACAGATGTTATTTCCTAATTTGCCTGCCATGGGTACTGCCGATGTGGCTGGGGTGGATGTTTTAGATACAATTCTCACTTCCGGTAAGTCTTCCCGCCTATATCAAGCTCTGGTGCAGTCTGGCTTAGCTAGTAATGTCAGTGGCAATGCTTCGGCGATGAAGACGACGGGCTGGTATTTGTTTAGCGCTACGCCTGGTCAGGGCAAAAGTTTAGATGAATTGCGCCAGGGTATTTGGCAAGAAATTAACCGCATCCAAAGGGAGGGCATCACTGAGGCAGAACTGACCAATGCCAAAAACCAAATCCGATCGGGCTACATTTTGAGTAACCGCAATATCCGCGGGCAGGCATTCCAATTGGGCTATAACCAGGCGGTGCTGGGGGATTATCGCTACAGTGAACGCTATTTGACGGAGTTAGCTCAGGTGACGGCAGCAGATGTGCAACGCCTGGCGCAGAAGTATTTCCAGCAACCGATCGTGGGTTATTTTGAACCGACGGTGGTAACTGCCAGTGCCTCTAGTGGCGCGCCCACGATACAACATAGTGGCTACACCCCTTCTAGCCCCGTTGATCCCAAGGAAGTGAAAAAGTATCTGCCCGCTAGTGCGTTCCAACGCACCCTGGGGACACCGACCAGGACTGCCGATCGCTTTACCCTAGATAATGGGTTGACCGTATTACTCCTCGTCGATCGCAGTTCGCCTACGGTGACGATCGCGGGGGATATTGACGCGGGGTCGGGGCTTGACCCCCAGGGCAAAGCGGGTTTAGCTAGTCTAGTCGCCCAAAATCTCCTCAACGGCACAACTACGGCGGATGCTTTGACCCTGGCAACGGAGCTAGAAAAGCGGGGCGCGAGTTTGAGCTTTAGTGCTAATCGGGAAGCGGTCAGTGTCAGTGGCGTAGCCCTCCAAGAAGATGCGCCAATTCTGCTGAAACAGCTATCGGAAGTGTTGCAAAAAGCTAATTTCCCCACTAAGGAGTTAGAGTTGAGTCGTCAACGCAACTTAATTAGCCTGCGATCGGAACTAGATAATCCGGGCAGTCTAGCACGGCGCACTTTCCAGGAGGTTTTATATCCAGAGGGTCATCCTTTCCATGCCATGCGCACGGAGGAGACCTTAACCGCCATTACGCGGGAGGATGTGGTCAATTTCTATCGGCAATACTACCGACCAGAGCGAACCACGATCGTGATGGTAGGCGACTTTGACCCTGAATCCACCAAGAGAAATATCAGCGCCCTCTTTCGGGAATGGCAACGCAGCGAAATCACCCCTAGCCAAACTCTTCCCCCCGTGCCCTACCCCCCTGGGCTTATGCGTAAAACCTTGACCCTCCAGGGCAAAACCCAGGCAGTGACAGTCTTGGGACACCCAGGCATCAGTCGCACCGACGATCGCTACTATGCTGCCCTATTGTTGAACCAAGTGATTGGGGGCGATACCCTTTCTAGCCGTTTAGGTACGGAAATTCGCGACCGCCAAGGACTCACCTACGGTATCTACAGTCAATTCCAAGCGGGGCGGCAGGGAGGACCCTTTGTGGTGCAGATGCAGACTAATCCCCAGGATGTCGATCGGGCGATCGGTAGCACCCTGACCCTCCTCAAACAAATTCAACGGGAGGGCATCACAAGCAGTGAGCTAGAAGCCGCCAAAAATACCCTGATCAACAACTTCCCGGTAGATTTAGCCGATCCTGGCACCCTGGCGCGGATTATTTTAGCCGATCAGATTTATGGTCTGCCCCCTGGGGATTTTTATCAGTTTCCCCAGCGCTTGAATAGTATCAATCTGAATCAGGTGAACGATATTGCCCGCAATTTACTCCAACCCGATCGGTTGCTGATTGTCACTGTCAGCCCCCCATCTTGACCCTAGTTACCCAGGCTTCGTACTGGGGTAGTAGCCCATGCACTGCTTTGTTATACAAGCCTTGAATCTGCTGGGTGATTGCCCCTACTGTGCCTGTGCCCACAGAGCGGTGGTCGAATTTAACGATCGGCGCGACTTCGCTGGCAGTACCGACAAAAAAGGCTTCATCGGCGATATACAGTTCTGTGCGATCGATGGCACGGCAGATAGTTTGGATGCCTAACTCCCGATCGGCCAGCTCCATAATCGTTTGCCGCGTAATTCCCTCTAAAATGTTGTCAGAAATGGGACTGGTGATCAGTTGTCCCTTGCGGACGAGGAACAAATTCATGGCACTCCCTTCTGCCACATGCCCCTCGTTGGTCAGCACCACCACATCATCAAAGCCGCAGAGCGCCCCGTCAGTCTTTGCCAAGGCGGTATTTACATAAGCCCCATTCACCTTTGCCCGCGCGGGGATAGCATTATCATCTAATCTGCGCCAGGGAGATACCCCCACATGAATACCCTTAGCCGTATCTAAATAGCCCGCCATCGGTAACGTAAACAGACAAAAGTCATCCCTAGTATCCGGCACCTGCAAAATTGGACCAATGCGCAGGTCGGCTTTATAGACGATCGGGCGGATGTAGGTATCTTGACGGCATTGATTTTTTTGCACCAACTGGAGGGTCAGGTCTACCATTTCATCGATGGAAAGGGGGGGCACCAAACGGAGGATATGGCTACTCTGACAAAGGCGTTGATAGTGTTCCGCCACCCGGAAAATTGCCATCTCAGCAGTTTCGGGCAACCAGTAGGCTTTAATTCCTTCAAAAACAGCAGTGCCATACAAAAAGGCATGGGTACGGACATTGATTGTGGCTTGTTCGAGGGGTAAAAAATCCCCTCTTAGGTAAGCATACTCTTGGGACATAGACAAATCGGCAATAGGTGATTATCTATCTTATCAGTAAGCACAGACCGGTGCTCTGCGGAGAGCGGGGTCTTCCAGACATTGTTTTAAGAGAAGTTGCTTAAAGCCATGAATTTTGGTAATTCGCCATGACTGTCCCGATCGTTTGGTTACAACATCCAGACAAGCACAGGCATAACCGTAGCTACCATTTGTGCGGACATAGTCTCTTTCGTTTTGCAGATTAATCTTATCCATGCCCTGAGCCTCAAAACCACCCTGTACGCTTATAGTCCAGTCACCAGAACGATCGGCTAAAAACCAATTAGCAGGGGTAGGGTTCGATAACCAGCCACATCTACGCTCAAGGGGTTGCGCTTTTAGGGCAATGGGAGCGAAACAAAACAAACAGGAAAGGAGTAGAGTTTTCATATTCTTAGAATTTAGGATAGGACTTACGCCAAGCAAAATTGCCCCTTATTCCTTCTCCGATAAGGGAAGTGTATCAATTTTTTCTAGTCCCCTCTCCCTTTTTGGGTGAGGGTTGCAGAAAAAGCAACATAAGTCCTGGATTAAGTGATAGCCTTTCCCCTTTCCTTCCTGGTCGGACAGAGGCAGATATTTTCAATCATCTTTGAAAGATGGTAAATGCACTGGCTGACGGCGGTAGACACGGTACATCAACAAAAGAGAACCAACAAAATAGGTAGAAGTCAAAGTCCCCTTGAGAAGAGCACCAGGAATTTGGCTAAAAGTCTCAGGGGTAGCATCCCCGCCCAAAGCCAAGTAGCTAGTCACCCAGAGGGCAAACAAGACCAGGGACACCTTAGCGACTTCTTTCACCTGTCCATCCCGATCGCGCAGAACACTGATCACCGCGGGGATAGTACCAAATACCGGCAACAAACAAAAGTATGCCCTGATCTTGCGGTTGTCCACTATGCCATCACCAACTCAGGACGCTTGCTGTGGCGGATTTGCGCGATCGCTTGGGCGTAGTCCGGTGCCTTAAATACCGCCGAACCAGCTACGATCGCGTTAGCTCCCACTTCCAACACCTGCCAAGTATTGTTAGCCTTGAGACCACCATCCACTTCAATCCAGGGGTCTAGCCCGCGCTCATCACACATTTGGCGCAATTTGGCGATTTTTGTTACCACCTGGGGAATAAAGCTCTGTCCGCCGAAGCCCGGATTGACACTCATAATCAAGACCAAATCGCACAGTTCTAACACATACTCGATCAGGCTCAGAGGAGTAGAAGGATTGAGGGATACCCCCGCTTGCTTGCCTAGTTCTTTAATTTGGGCAAGATTGCGATGGAGATGGGGACAGGCATTGTGTTCCGCATGGACGGTAATGATGTCAGCACCGGCTTTGGCAAAGTCCGGCACGTACTTTTCCGGCTCTACGATCATCAAGTGAACATCGAGGGGTTTTGTCGTAACAGGGCGGATTGCTTCTACCACTAAAGGACCGATCGTGATGTTGGGGACAAAGCGACCATCCATTACATCCACATGAATCCAATCGGCACCCGCCGCATCGACGCTTCTAATTTCGTCCCCAAGACGACTAAAATCTGCTGATAAAATTGATGGAGCAATTACTGTTTGTTTTTGAGCCATGACCAAGACCGCTTAAAATTATGGTTATTTTATCATCCATCCCGATCGTTTACTATACACTTTGACTATGACCTTAGATTTTCGCATTGGCACTGGCTACGACATCCATCGTCTTGTCCCCGATCGGCGTTTGGTGTTAGGCGGGGTAGAAATTCCCTATGACAGGGGTTTGTTAGGTCATAGTGATGCGGATGTTTTAACCCATGCCATTATGGATGCTATGTTAGGCGCTCTGGCTTTGGGAGACATTGGTCATTATTTTCCCCCTAGTGATGCCCAATGGAAAGATGCTAATAGTATTTCCTTGTTAAAAGCGGTAGACGGCATCGTCAAAGAGCAGGGGTGGCGGATTCATAACATCGACACATCGATCGTGATGGAAAAACCAAAACTCAAACCTTTTGTTGTTGCTATCCGCCAGAGTTTAGCTTTGGCTTTGGCGATAGAACCCGATCGGGTCAGTGTGAAAGCTCGCACTAATGAAGGCTTGGACGCGATCGGGGCGGGGGAAGGAATTGCTGTTCATGCTGTGGTTTTGTTGTGCAGGGATGACGATCGATGAAGCGTCTTTGGGCTTTTTGTTTGTTATGTTTGACTGTTTTAACGATCGTTGGTTGTACTACTAGCAGTAAAATAAGTCAACAACGTCTGTCTTTACCGATCGAGTCTGATATTAAGACCTTTAATCCTGTTTTAGTTACCGACGCTTACAGCAGCACGGCTTTAGGTCTTGTCTTCAATGGTCTGCTAACTACCGACAAAAACGGCAATTTAATTCCTGAACTAGCCGAAAAATGGGAATTTAAGCGCAAGGGTCTGGAGCTAGTCTTTACCCTTAAACCAGACCTCAAATGGTCAGACGGCGAACCCCTCACGATCGAGGATGTCATCTTCACCTTCCGCGATATTTATTTTAATCCTGATATTCCTTCTTCCATTCAAGAGATTTTTCGCATTGGTGAAAAACGAGAGTTACCTAAAATCAAACAAATAGACGATCGATCGTTGTCTTTCATTTTACCGGAATCCTTTGCCCCTTTTCTCCGTTTTGCGGGAGGAGCCAACATCTTACCTAAGCACATTTTGGCAGAAACCGTTAAGGCGAAAGACGAGAACGGAAAACCTAAATTTTTACAGACCTGGGGCATTGATACCGATCTGAATACCCTAGTGGGTAGTGGTGCTTACAAATTGATTCGTTACTTGCCTGCCGAAAGACTGAACTACATCCGCAATCCTTTTTATTTTCGTGCCCCTCTGCCCAACATTGCCCAAATTGTCTATCAAATTATGGGTTCCCCCGACAGCATCGTTTTGCGCTTCCGATCGAAAGAGTTAGATGTAATTCCCCAGGTCAGAGGGCAGGACTTTCAGCTCTTAAAACGCTTTGAACAACAGGGAAGGTTCACTATTTACCCTTTAGGAGAGGTAAGCAATCGTAGTTTTATGATGTTCAACCTCAACCGCGGTAAAAACAAAGAAGGTAAGCCCTTTGTCGATCCGATCAAAGCTGCCTGGTTTAACGATGTCAATTTTCGCCGCGCCATTGCCTTTGCCATCGATCGTTCTGCCATGATCAACACTTACTATCGCGGTTTAGGCTCCCCGCAAGACTCCCCTATTCCCCCCATCAGTCCCTATCATTTTTCCCGTAAGATGGTATTCCTTTTTACGACTACAACCCTCAAAAAGCTAAGGAGTTGTTAAGCAAATCTGGGTTTAAGTATAACGAAAACGATCGGTTGGTCGATCGAAAAGGGCATATAGTACGATTTACCTTGATGACTTCTAGCGGTGGTGCAGGAGCATCTTTGGCACCGATGATTAAAAATGACCTCGATCGCATCGGTATTACAGTGGATTTACAAATTTTAGAATTTACGGCTCTGATCGATAAACTCGATCGGTCGAAACAATGGGAGGTAAGCATGTTGGGCTTCGGCGGCGGCATTGAACCCCACGGCAGTTTCCATTTGTGGTATTCCCAGGGAGCATCCCATCTATTTAACTTGGGTCCTAACCCGGGAGAACCGCCCTACGCGGGCAGAGTGATCAGCGACTGGGAAAAAGAAATCGATCGGTTGTTGATCAACGGCGCTAAAGAGATTGACGAAAACAAAAGACGACAAATCTATGGTGAATTTCAAAAGATCGTGCAAAGCCAAGTGCCCCTGATCTACATGGTCACCCCCCTGGCAATGACGGCAATCCGCGATCGGGTGCAGGGAGTAGAACCTACCCTCGCCGGCGGCGCGCTATGGAATCTGGATGAACTCACCCTAGCTGAATAGCCTAACCCTGTGCTCTTTGCTCCCTGAGCCTGTCAAAGTAGAAGACGCTACCTCAGTCCTGCGCTAAGATAGGGCTACTGTTATTTATTTTTCCTGCTTCTATGACTGCTAGTGTAATTTCTCGCCCCGATCGGCAAGGTCGTTTTGGTATCTTCGGTGGTAAGTATGTCCCCGAAACGTTGATGAGCGCCCTGCAAGAGCTAGAACTAGCAGCCCAAAAGTATCAACAAGACCCTGCCTTCCTGTCCGAACTAGACGGCTATCTGCGGGACTATGTGGGCAGACCTTCTCCCCTTTATTTTGCCGAAAGATTAACGGAACATTACCGATCGGCGCAAATTTACCTCAAGCGGGAAGACCTCAACCATACAGGAGCGCACAAGATCAACAATGCTTTAGGGCAAGTCCTCCTTGCCACCAGGATGGGCAAAAAACGGGTAATTGCCGAAACAGGAGCGGGGCAGCACGGCGTTGCCACAGCTACAGTCTGCGCAAGATTTGGCTTAGAGTGTGTCATTTATATGGGTGTGCAAGATATGGCGCGCCAGGAGTTAAACGTCTTTCGCATGCGTCTGATGGGTGCCGAGGTCAGACCCGTGGAAGCCGGCACAGGCACCCTCAAAGATGCCACCTCCGAGGCAATTCGGGACTGGGTGACCAACGTGGAAAATACCCACTACATTTTAGGATCGGTGGCGGGACCCCATCCCTACCCGATGGTGGTGCGCGACTTCCATGCCGTCATCGGCAGAGAAACTCGCCAACAATGCCAAGAAAAATGGGGCGGCTTGCCCGATATTCTCCTAGCTTGTGTGGGGGGCGGCTCCAATGCCATGGGGTTATTCCATGAATTTGTGGAAGAACCGACGGTACGTCTGATCGGTGTGGAAGCGGCAGGGGAAGGCACCGATACAGACAAACACGCCGCCACCCTGACCAAGGGCACGATCGGGGTATTACACGGCGCCATGAGCTATCTATTACAGAACCAAGAGGGACAAATTCAAGAAGCCCATTCCATCAGCGCCGGCTTGGATTATCCAGGGGTGGGACCAGAGCACAGCTTTTTGAAGGACTCTGGCAGAGCCGAATATTATAGCGTCACCGATCGGGAAGCCTTGGCTGCTTTTCAGTTAGTTTCTCGCCTAGAGGGGATCATCCCTGCCCTAGAAACTGCCCATGCCTTTGCCTACCTGGAAAAACTTTGCCCCCAGTTGACACCCCAACATAGAATTGTCATCAACTGTTCGGGCAGAGGAGACAAAGACGTACAAACAGCCATTAAACACCTGAATAACGCCTAGTTTGATTTAATGTAAGTAAAAATGCCGTCAGGATAAAGCACTAAATCGCCCTTTGTAAAAGCCTCGATCGGTAACCATAGGGCGCGTTTCCGTCGTTCACCTTCGGCAAAGGTAAGTTCTTCCAGCTCATAAAACCGATCGTCGACAAAATCACACCGATAAAGCTGAATAATTTCATGCCCTTTGTTGCCATCGAAAGTAAAAATATTTTCTAAACAACCGAGGTAACTGATATTCTTTAATTCTGCGCCCAACTCCTCTTGAAATTCTCGCTCTAGGGCAGCAGCACTAGGTTCACCAAAGTCAACCCCGCCCCCCAAAAATCGATAGAATTTTTGATTTTTATGACGATCGAAACCCTCGGAAACAAACAACCGATCGCGGTCTTGAATCATACCCAGGGCTAAAACCCTGATATTTTCGGCAAATCCCATAAATTTAGTTCCTTCAATTAAGGATATTTTAATAAATATAGGACTTACGCCAAGCAAAATTGCCCCTCATCCCCGCTGTGGGAGAAGGGAAGTACCTCTCCCAAAAAGGGAGAGGGCTAATAGATAAAGACCCCATCAAAAAATGAACTAATGATTTCTTCCGCCGCTCTGATCCCTGAAAGGAAAGCACTTTCAACGCCGCCCCCCGCCAGCCAATCCCCCGCAAAAAATAAAGGCAAAGGTCGATAAGACGCAAGACTATCCATCTCCAAGGACTGGCATACTCTACTGTAACGCCAGCGGTGAACCTGCCACCAATCTGGTCTAGTTAACTGAGGAATTAACAAATGACCAAGTTCTTCTAACATCATTTCCCCGATCGGGGCTAAATCCACAGCTTCTAAGTGTTCCTCTGCAAATTCTGCTGTGCTGTGTAAAACCAAAGAAGCACAACTAGGATTGTTCTGTTTTGTACTATTAAAAAAAGATGCTGTAAAACTTTGCTATCCCTGCACTCAATCACTTCCCAATCAGAAGGAACCGATCGGGAATTATGATAACCCGCTAACAGACTCATCGTGCTACTAAACTTAATATGCTCTAAAGGAGTTATTATTTGAGGATAATCAGATAATCCCGCCATCAGTAGTTCTTTAGTCTGGGGAGCAGGAGGAGTCATCACCAAAATATCAGCCCTAAATTCTCCCTGGTCAGTCAATATCTGCCAGCGGTCGTCTTTTATTTTGATCTCAGTTACCTTAGTCTTGTAGTTGATATGCTGGTTTTGTGCCAGATACTTACCAATAGTGTTGAGTCCGTTGGGAGAGGCAAATAGAGGACGATCTTCTAGCTGATTAGCAAGACCATGGACTGATAGGAAAAATCGACTCTCTGTCCAAAATTGAATCACGTGACAATCAAGCAGTTCTTTCACAAAAGCGTTGTAACGGGGATCAGTACCAGTCTGTAAGTAGGTCAACCCGTGGTCTAGCCAAGTCCCCTGTGCTCGCCGAGTAGCAACCCTTCCTGCTACTCCTGCCGACTTTTCTAAAATCTGTGTTTTAATGCCCCGCTTGCGTAACCAATCACCACAGGCTAAACCTGCAATCCCCGCACCAATTATTACTATGTCCTTCATACCTACGACTACGCCGCTCTGTTAGCATAAGCATATGTGACCTAGAAGTCCAGTACTCTTAGTCAAAATAGACTGTGACGGGATGCCTCTAACTGATGCCATAACTCCTTAATTTGGTCATAGGCTTCGATGGGGGAGAGCTTGCCACTGTTTTCTAGGGCACAGATGATCCCTACCCTGGCAGCAAATTCCTGTAAGTTGGCATCTAGAAGTAGGTTTTCAGGTGTAAATTCTCCCCGAAATGATCGCTGCGGATAGATAAATTCATCTTTGTCCGATAGCCCTGGCACTATACTGTACCTAAAGCGTTTTTCGTGGACTTGCTCAAACGCGCTTTACGACGGTTGCCTGTATTGCGATGGATTACCCCGGCTTTAACTGCCCGATCGATTTTGCTAAATGCCAAGGACAAGCGCCGATCGAGTTCTGCCTTGGTTTCAGCGGTAGGAGCTTCCTTGTGGGTCTCTAACGCCCTTAAATAATTTTTCATTAGGGTCGCAATAGCTGATTTGTAAGATTTGTTGCGCAAACGGTTACGTTCGGCAATTTGGGCTTTTTTGGCAGCGGACTTGATATTTGCCATGAATAGGAACAGTTGGAAAATAGTGCACAAATTATTATAGCATTAGTTAATGAATTTGTGACTAATTTATGGATGCTTTTAGTCCCTCCCCTCCGTCCTGGACTGAATTTGCTCGCATGCCGTAGGATTTTGTTGCCCCAGCTGTGGTAGCACTTCCCGAGAAGCGCAGTCGGTGTGGCTGAATCGGCGTGCCCCCCTCTACCGCGAAACTGGGAAGGTGTGGCAGGAGTTTTATTTGTGTCAATGCGGCACTGCCTGGTGGAGTTGGAATGATGAACGTCCTCCTTCTTCCTTGGGAACTAAATTAGGAGAAGAATAGACATGTTGAAGAACGATCGATGGATTATCGAACAAGCGCAAAAGGGCATGATTGAGCCTTTTGAGACCAAGTTAATTTCCCATTTAGAGGATCGGCGCGTGATTAGTTATGGTCTTTCCAGCTATGGCTATGATTTGCGTTTAGCTCCCAACGATTTTCGGATTTTCCGTCATATTCCAGGCACAGTGGTAAATCCCAAGGCATTTAATCCCCAGAATTTAGAATCTGTCTCCTTGCAAGAGGATGAGTACGGCACATTTTTTATTATTCCGGCTAATTCCTACGGACTGGGCGTGTCCCTAGAGCGGTTAAAAATCCCGCCTAATATTACGGTTGTGTGCATCGGTAAATCTACTATGGCCAGGTGCGGCATCATCGCTAACATTACTCCCATTGAACCTAGTTGGGAGGGTTTTTTAACTTTAGAGTTCAGTAACTCTTCTAGCGCCGATTGTCGTATCTATGCCAATGAGGGAGTACTACAGTTGTTGTTTTTTGAAGGGGACCCCTGTCAGACTACCTACGCCGATCGGAAGGGTAAATATCAAGGGCAACCCCAGTCTGTCACCCTTGCCCGTTGACTTTTACCCTTCAGGTGCAGTCTGTCATTTTTTGCGGAAGACCAGTCTTTCGTTCATGATTTCCACCACGATCGTGTCTCCTTCCTTAAACTCTCCTCGCAATAGGGCTTTGGCAATTTGCGTTTCTAACTGCCTTTGGATTACCCGCTTCAATGGTCTAGCACCGTAGACGGGGTCATAGCCCACTTCGGCAATAAAGTCTAGGGCAGGATCGGTCAAAACTAGGTCGATTTGTTTTTCCTGCAGTCGTTGTCTGAGGCGCTCTACTTGCAGATTGACAATCTGTTTAATCTCCGATCGGTTGAGACCATGGAAGATGATCACTTCATCAATACGGTTCAAAAATTCAGGACGGAAGTTACTGCGCAGGGCATCCATCACCCGATCGCGCATTTCTTCGTAGCGGTCTTCTTTGCCCACTACATCCAAAATGAATTGGGAACCGATATTACTGGTCATAATGATCAGTGTGTTTTTGAAGTCTACGGTTCTGCCTTGGGAGTCTGTCACTCTGCCGTCATCCAAAATCTGCAACATGATGTTAAACACATCGGGATGGGCTTTTTCGATTTCATCAAACAACACTACGGCATAGGGTCTGCGGCGCACAGCTTCCGTCAATTGTCCGCCTTCGTCGTAACCGACATAGCCAGGAGGGGCACCAATCAAACGAGAAACACTGTGCTTTTCCATGTATTCTGACATGTCAATGCGCACAAGGGCATCTTCTGTGTCAAACATGAAAGATGCAAGAGCTTTTGCCAGCTCCGTTTTACCAACTCCCGTCGGACCGAGAAAGATAAAACTAGCAATAGGACGATTGGGATCAGACAGACCCGCCCGCGATCGTTGGATGGCATCGGCTACGGCGTTTACTGCCTCTGACTGCCCAATGACGCGACGATGTAGTTCTTCTTCTAAATGGAGTAGTCTTTCTTTTTCTGATTCCACTAGCTTACTGACGGGCACACCCGTCCACTTGGAGATAATTTCGGCGATGTCTTCTGCCGTTACTTCTTCTCGCAGTAGGGTCTTGCCGGAGGTTTGAGCCGCTGTCAGTTTCTGTTCGGCTTCGTCTAATTGCCGTTGGAGATCGGTCATTTTGCCATACTTCAATTCAGCTGCGCGGTTGAGGTCATAGTCCCGCTCTGCCTGCTGAATTTC
>PHFO01000047.1 GCA_002861535.1 Cyanobacteria bacterium M5B4
ATTTTTACAATAGGACTTACGCCAAGCAAAATTGCCCCTCATCCAGCGGGGAGAAGTTCCCTCTCCCTTTTGGGGGAGAGGGCTAGGTTTTACAATTCAAAACTGTTGGAGAGGGAGCACAAAGGTGCGCTGGCATAGTTGCTATAATTGGGGATTAGGATTGTCCCGTGACCATAATGCGGCAATCAACATGAAAAACTTTGCGGTGGGGCATCTCGTGGAGTGTCAAAAAGCTCAGGATACGCCCGATGAGATACCAGGGGAGTATGTCACTTCATCCCTTCGTAGGCACCTAAAAATTTGGGTTCAGGGCGGGTAATGTGTACTTGCCAAAGGGCTTTAACAGTAGCGATCGTTTCCCTGAGTTGGTAATAGTTTAACTCCGATCGGTTGTATTTGATTTGGTCGGGGGTACCAAGCCCCTGGACAGTGATGCCTAACTGACTACAGGTATAGAGGGCGCGGGGGAGGTGGAAGGATTGAGTCAACAGAATTGCCTGGTGCACACCGAAAATAGCGCGGGCGCGGTAGCAGGTCTCATAGGTAGAAAAACCAGCATAGTCCAGGGTAATAGCACTGGCAGGGACACCCCGATCGGTGGCATAGCGTTTCATCGTAGTCACTTCATCGTAGTCCGTACTGCCGTTGTCGCCGCTCATCAGTAGTTTCTGGATTTTGCCAAGGCGGTAGAGGGCAATGCCCTGGTCGATACGATCGGCAAGCATGGGGGTAGGCGTACCATCGGCATAGACCCCCGCCCCAAAGACAATGGCAACCGCATTTGGTTCCATAGTTTCTGGTGCGGTATGGCGTAAATTCTGGGTAACAAAGCCCACATACCAGGCGGGGCAAGATAATCCCAAACCGATCGTGACGATGATGCCCAAAACCCAAGTAAAACTTTTGCCGTCCTTAAGTTGCACTGTCATTAACCCTGTCAAACTGTCGCACATGATAGAACAAATTAAACTAAAAAACTGACATCCCCTAAACCAGCCCTAACCACGATCGGTTTTTCCCCACTTAGATCAAGAATGGAAGAAGTTTCATACTGTAAGTCCGAATCATCATCGATGATCAGATCGACAATTTTATCGAAATAGTCAAACAGTTCCGGCTTGGTCAAATAACTAGGATAAACTTCGTCTTTCTGCCAGTTAGCAGAAGTAGAAACGATCGGGTTGCCCAAACTCTGTAAAAGTTTCTGACAGAGGAGATGATCGGGGACTCTGATACCAGTAGTCTTGCGTTTGGGATTCATCACAATTTTTGGTACAAGTTTTGTCGTCGGCAAAATAAAGGTATAAGCTCCAGGGATCAAACTCTTCATTAACCGATAGTTGTTGTCATTTACCACAGCATACAAAGAAATGTTAGACAAAGAAGAACATAAAAACGTCAGGGGTTTGTCACTAGAAAGCTGCTTGATTTGTCTTACTTTTTCGATCGCCGCCTTCGATTGCAGGTCGCAACCAATACCATAAACCGTGTCGGTGGGATAGAGCATCACTGCCCCAGCACGGAGACGCTCCACAATTTGCTCGATCGTGCGGGTCTGGGGATTTTGGGGATGAATTGAAAATACTGTCGCCATTGTTGCCCCACTTAAACTAATCCGATTTAGTTTATCACAGCCATTATGTTTTATTTGTTGTCAGGACTGACAACGATTACAAATCCTCATCTTCCTCTGTTATATCGGGCAATTTGTTTAATGAATGCTTGAGGTAATATTGCTCGATCGTTTGTTTTAGTTGTTGGCGGAACCGATCGGGATAAAACCTTTGCACATAATCATGGCAGACCTGGGGATCAAATTGCCGTTGTTCAAATTGATCGATAGCAGTTTGTAAACTAGCAACAGTTTGTGCCGGGAATAAAATACCCGTATCTGATGTAATTGTTTCTTGCAGTCCCCCCTTACCCAAAGCAATTACAGGAGTACCACAGCTTAATGCTTCCAGGGGACTAATACCAAAATCCTCGATCGCGGCAAACACAAATCCCCGCGATCGTTGCATATATTCCCTTACTTGAGCTTGGGTTTGATAGCCCAAATAGGTAATATTTGGAGTTAGTTTCTTAAGGATGTGCGATCGCTCTGGCCCATCCCCAATAATGACTAGGCGGCGCTGGGGCATCTGGGCAAAAGCCTCCACAATTAAATCCACTCTTTTGTAAGGTACTAGGCGACTGACAGTCAAATAAAAATCCTCCGCTGGTGCTTGTTTTAGAGGAAAATTCGCCCCATTTACGGGGGGATAAATTACTTTGGCATTACGGCGATAGATTTTACTAATGCGCCGCCGAATAAAGTGAGAATTGGCGATAAAATGATCAACCCGAAAGGATGAATATACATCCCACGATCGTAAATAATGAAACAACAAACGCCCCAAAGATGACCTTAAACTCCGATCGAGATAGTCTTCTTGTAAGTCCCAAATGTAACGCATAGGAGAATGAACATAGGCAATATGTAACTGCTCTGGGCTAGTAATCACCCCCTTAGCCACGGCATGGGAACTAGAAATAACCACATCAAATTCCCTTAAGTCTAACTGTTCGATCGCTAAGGGCATCAAAGGTAGATAATAACGAAAATAACGACGAGCAAAAGGTAAAACCTGAATTAAAGAAGGATGACTCTGCTTGTGGAAGATAAACGATCGGTCTTGTTCACATAAAAAATCAACCAAACAAAATAACTCTGCCTGGGGAAAAATCCCTAAAATCTGCTCTAAAACCCGCTCAGCACCGCCATAATTGACCAGCCAATCATGGATTACTGCCACTTTTAATCTTTCAATATTTACCATCCTTTTGCCTAACTAGATAATTTGCGAATGATCTGCTAAGATCAAAAAATATTAAACTTCCTATGCAGTTCCCCGCCCCTGGAATGATCATCCGTCCGCTGCAACATCGCGACCTTGCCCCGATCGGTCAATTACACCAGCTAGTCCAAGCCCCTGACCTAGCGATCGAGCAGTGGATCAGCCTAGCCCAAAGGGCAAGATGGTTTGAATTCCCTTGGTCCCATTTCGCCCAAGCCTACGTGGGGGAAGTAAACGGACAAGTTTTAGGATACATCCTGGTCGCCCCTGTCAACGAAAGTCGCACTACTTGGCGCATCAGTCAGATAGTCGTTGCCCCCGGACAAAATCATAACTTGGGCAGTCAGTTGATTCGCCATTGCTTAGAATGTTGCTGGGAAGCGCGCATGTGGTTAACCGAGGTAGACGATCGCGCCCGTGATACCATTGCTCTGTGCCGGCAGAACGGTTTTCAGCCCCTAGCCCACCTGACCAACTGGCTAATCCCCCCCGACATCCTGGCTAGCCTGAAAGACCATGAACCCTCCCTCCCCAACCTCTACCCCGTGAGCAACATTGATGCTCCCCTCCTCTACCAGCTAGAAAATGCTGCCATGCCTCCCCAAATTCGCCAAGTCTATGACTGGGGGGTGCAAGATTTTCGCCATAATCCCATCCTCAAGTTTTTCCACTATGGACATTTGTTTTTAGCCCAGCGCCAGGAAATTACGGGCTATGTCTACGAAAGTCAGCGCAAGGCAGCCATTGCTTCTTTCAGCCTTTTACTGCACCGCCTCAAGGAGGATCAAGCTACTACCCATGCCCTGCAGTTGACAGTCCATCCTGCCTATACCTGGCTCTATCCCGAAATGATCGCTCAGGTCAGCCATATTATCACTCGCCACCGCCCGATCGGTTTGGATAGCTTGAGTCTAGTTTCTGCCGACTATCAACCAGAGCGGGAGGACTACCTAGAAAAACTAGGGGCAGAACGCCAATCCCAACGCCTACTGATGGCCCGATCGGTGTGGCACAAGGTGCGAGAAGCTAAACCAGTCCTCGATGGCTTACAACTTTCCCGCATGTTGGCAGGGCTACAAACAGCCCAAAAACCTGTGCCTGGCAGGATCGACACCAAACCAGATTAGATAAGATACCCAGAATTTTGTTGCTTTCAGTACATTTAAGGCAATTAACTCCAGTAACATTTAATTTTGGGTGTTAACCACAGGTTCTATGAAAATTCTCAAAACACAAGCACTAAGGGGTCCTAACTTTTGGCATATCGATCGCCATAAATTAATTGTGGTACGCCTTGATATTGAGGGGAATATCCATCACCTAGATAATTTGTATGGCGGGTTGCATAAGTGTCTGCCCCGCCTCAAAATTGACCATCTCCCCCACACTGCCGAGGGATTAGCTCAGGTGGTGGGGGAATGCGCCCTGGAAATTCAGCGCCTAGCGGGCATTGCTGTAGAGTTTGCCACAGTCCGCGCCACTGCCGATCGGGACGTGTATAACTGCGTCTTTGAATACCAGTACGAAGAATGTGGGCGCTATGCTGCTAGAGCTGCTGTCCGCATGTGCCAGGATATACTCGATACAGGGAGCTATCAGGAACTAGGGGAAGATTTACAGGATTTACGGGAACTGCGCCTCGATGCCCAACTAGGACCCAGCACGGAGTCGATTATTGCCGAAGCCCAGGTAAAAAAATTCCTGGCTGGAACTGGGGAGCAGAGCCATGATCCAGCTAGGCTATGGCATCTACCAAAAGCGCATCCAAGCTACCCTCTCCGATCGGAGTAGCATTTTAGCGGTGGAATTAGCTTGTGATAAGGAAGGCACGAAAAAGATTTTACGGGACTCTGGTATTCCTGTCCCCAGGGGCACGGTGATTAAGTCCCTCAAGCACCTAGAGGATGCCATTATAGATGTGGGCGGTTTCCCTGTGGTGGTCAAGCCCCTGGATGGCAACCACGGCAGGGGCATCACCATCGATGTCCGCACTTTTTTAGAAGCAGAGGATGCTTACACTTTAGCGAAGCAGGTATCGGACGGCGTCATTATCGAAAAATTCCATCGCGGTAAGGACTATCGGGTTTTGGTGATCAATGGTCGGGTTGTGGCAGTGGCGGAGCGGGTGCCCGCTAACGTGACTGGGGACGGGCGCTCTACGGTGGCAGAATTGATTGAAATTACCAACCAAGACCCCAGGAGGGGAGATGGTCATGACAATGTGTTGACGAGAATTGTGATCGACCAGACTAGCCAGGACTTGTTGTCCCGTCAGGGTTTCAGCCTCGACAGTGTTCCCCCCAACGGGCAGGTAGTATATCTAAAAGCGACGGCAAATCTCAGTACTGGCGGCATTTCCGTCGATCGCACCGATGAAATTCACCCCGAAAACATCTGGTTATGCCAGAGGGTAGCGCGATTGATCGGCTTGGATATTGCCGGTATAGATGTGGTGACCGCGGATATTGCTCTGCCCATCCGCGACACAGACGGGGTAATTGTGGAAGTCAACGCCGCTCCTGGCTTTCGGATGCACACCGCCCCTAGCATTGGTATTCCTCGCAACGTGGGCGAACCCGTAATTGATATGTTGTTTCCGCCGGGCACTCCCTGCCGCATCCCGATCGTGGCAGTCACCGGCACTAATGGCAAAACTACCACTACCAGGCTCATTGCCCATATTTTCAAGCATACCCACAAAGTTGTGGGCTACACTACCACCGACGGCATCTATATCAACGATTGGGTAGTAGAAAAGGGAGACACTACTGGTCCCTACAGCGCCCAGGTGATTTTGCGGGATCCCACTGCAGAAATCGCAGTCCTAGAAACCGCCCGCGGCGGCATTTTACGATCGGGGCTGGGTTTCGATCGATCGGATGTGGGCATTGTCTTGAATGTGCAGGCGGATCATCTGGGCATCGGCGACATCGACACGATCGAGGACTTGGCGGAACTAAAAAGTGTGGTAGTGCGGGCAGTGCATCCCCAGGGTTATGCCATTTTGAATGCAGAAGACCCCCTGGTAGCCGCCATGGCGCGGGATGTGGTGGCCCAGGTAGCCTATTTTTCCCTCGATCCCCATTTGCCCCTAGTGCGGGAGCATGTCCGGCAGGGGGGCATTGCCGCCGTCTATGAAAATGGCTATCTCTCGATTTTGAAGCATGGTTGGACGATCAGGATTGAGCAGGCTGTTAATATCCCCCTCACGCTGGGAGGCAAAGCGGAGTTTATGATCCAAAATGCCCTCGCTGCTATCCTAGCTACCTATGTGCAGGGGGTGCTTGTCGCTGACATCAAGGCGGCATTGATTTCCTTTAGGGCTTCAGCGGATCAGACCCCCGGTAGGATGAATTTATTTGATATGGGTAAGTACCAGGTGTTGATCGACTACGCCCACAATCCAGCGGGCTATCGAGCGGTATCGGGATTTATCAAGAGTTGGCAGGGGGAAAAGATCGGCGTGATCGGTGCCCCTGGCGATCGGCGTAACTCTGACATCGAGGAACTAGGGGAACTAGCGGTAGAAATGTTCGATCGGGTCATTCTCAAAGAAGACCAGGACCGCAGAGGGCGGGATTCCCAGGAGGTGGCAGACTTGATCTGTAGGGGCATTACCCGCATCAGTCCCAATTTCCCCTATCAGATCATTTTGGATGAAGAAAAAGCGATCGAGAAAGCTCTAGCCATTGCCCCTGAAAATTCTTTGATTGTTATTTTCCCAGAGAAGGTAGACCGCACGATCGAACTGATCAAACAAGCTCGGCGTGTATGAAGTCCTTGGGGGTATTAGAACAGGAAATTGTCAGTATTCTGTGGCAGTTGGGTTCTACCTCCATTAAAGAGATTCACCGCGCCATTTTGTCAGACCCCGATCGGGAATTAACTACTTCTTCCATTTTGAATGTTCTACGTCGGTTAGAAAAAAAGGATGGGTCAAGGGAGAAAAAAAAGAACGCATCTGGTATTGGTCTGCCATCATTTCTGAAAAAGAAGCAAAGATAAAGACTGCCTATAACCATCTACACCATTTTCTTAGTTTGGTGGATGAGCAAGTAATGGTAGCCTTTGCCCATCAGATCGATCGTCCTACCTTAGATAAATTGATCCAACTAACACAAAACCTACAAGACATCCGATCGGAAAACGAAGAGTGATCATTACCCCTCTCCATTTATGCGCGATTGCGACCTTGGGACTGCCAGAACAAAATAAATAAACACAATAGTCCTAAATTGATCCACACATCTGCCAAATTAAACACAGGAAAACGTATAAACCGCAACTCTAAAAAATCAATCACATGACCATGCACAAACCGATCGATGCCATTCCCCATTGCTCCCGCTAAAATTAAACCAAATCCCCATTTCTCCCACCGATCGAGGTTCTTTGACCATAAACCCAAGCTGATTAAGCCTAAACTAGCCAACAAAGAAACCCACTTCAAACTACTCGTAGCATTGGTAAACATACTGAAGGCAGCCCCCGAATTAGTTACATAGGTGAGATGCAAAACCCCATGCCATACAGGGATAGACTGATGGAGAGACATCAGGCGTAAAACTAAAAACTTAGTGGCTTGGTCTAAAACTAAGCCCATTGCTGCCACTAACCAAAACGATCGATTGAGGATTTTAATAATTAGCCAAGTCAATAATACCCAACCAAGCCAAAACCCCATGACGGGTAAAGAATTCAATGGCTAAGGCAATCACAAAACCAACCATTGCTGCCCTGCCGTTGAGTCGTTCAGCATAGCTATTAAAGCCAAATTTGGGGTCTTCAATTTGGGGAACTTGGTTAGGTTCAGTCATAAAACACAATAAAGACATCAACTTTATCTTACAACAAGGTTAGGACTTACGCAATTCAGGGCTTACCTTACTTCTTCTGCAATCCTTGCCCTAGCCCCCTCCATTTTTGGGAGAGGGGACTAGGATTGAC
This sequence comes from Cyanobacteria bacterium M5B4, assembly GCA_002861535.1. Classification (GTDB taxonomy): domain Bacteria; phylum Cyanobacteriota; class Cyanobacteriia; order Pseudanabaenales; family Pseudanabaenaceae; genus M5B4. Next base: position 7,785 of record PHFO01000047.1, read on the forward strand.
AATTCCTCTTGGCGGACAACAGTCTAACATTTTAGGAAGTAGGCAAAAGAATCTCAAATTCTGTACCGGTGACCTTGCGGCCATTGACACTATAGGGAGAATTGAGATGGATTTTACCGTTGTGCTTTTGAACCACAATTTCATGGGTAATTGCCATGCCTAGACCTGTACCTTTTCCCGCCTGTTTGGTAGTAAAGAAAGACTCAAAGATACGTTTTTGATTTTCCGCAGGAATGCCATTGCCATTATCAGCAATTTTGATGGAAAGATATTCTTTATCTTCTTCAGTTTTGAGGGCGGTGGAAATCACGATCTTGGGTTGCCAAGTGTCATTTTCTTCTTGTCTATCTGCCTTTTCATTGAGGGCATCGATGGCGTTGCCGATAATGTTCATAAATACCTGAATTAGCTGCCCTTGGAAACCGATCACTTCTCCTGCTTCTTCATCGAAGTGGCGTTCTACGGTAATACGGTCTTTGAGGCGATTACCCAAAATGGTCAGGCTATTTTCGATACATTCGTGGGCATCCAACACATCGGGCACAAGTTCTTCCATGTGGGAAAAACTCTGCAACCCAGTCACTAGGTTGCGAAGTTGCTCTGCCCCTAATTTGATGCCATGCACCACCTTGGGCAGGTCTTGCATAACATAGGTGAGGTTTTCTCCTGCCATTAGTTGATTGAGCGCCGGAGAAGTAAGTTCTGCTTGCATGGTTTGTACTGTCTTGATCAGACTTTCCGAGTAGTTTTGCAGATATTCCACGTTGCCGTAGATAAAGTTGACGGGGTTGCGAATATCGTGGGATACCTCCGCCAGCATTTGTCCCAGACTTGCCATCTTTTCCATCTGTACCATCCGCGCTTTTGCCTGATTGCGCAGCATCTTGGAGGCGGTTTCTTGAATTTCTAGCTGGGCTAACAACAAGTCGTGGAGGTCTAACATGCGATAGTTGTTGGCGTCGATTTGTACCACGATCGGTTCGTAGATCAATGCTTCGGGACGTTTGAGGGCGCTTACGGCGCCAACGACGACGGGGGTAGTGCCGGGTAAAATCATGGTGTCTAGGGCACCGGCATCGTACATAGTTGCCAGGGGACGCTTGACAAACAGTTCTTGCCCAAAGGGACGGGCTAGCATCTCTAAAATACGGCGGCGGGACAGGAAGCCAAAATATTTGTCGTCTTTAACCAGAATTACTCCTGGAATCAGGGTATTTTCTTCCAGGAAACGGGTGGCATCGTTGCCAGGACGGCTGACATCTAAATAAAAATCATAGAGGGTTAGTTCTTGAATTGTGGCATCAAGGGCAAGGGCGGAGCTTTGCTCTTGTTCTTCTTCTGTCGTGTCATCGGCATAAACTTCATTGATAGTAGAAGTCAAAGCTGCTAACTTGCGCACAATTTCATCGGTTTTTACTTCCCTTAAATTGCGGCTTTCTGTCTGAGTTGTCATAACAGTGGTGTCTTCTGACTCCGCTTGGATGCTAAAGTCAAAAATCTGTTGTAGGGCGGGCAGAGAGACTTTAAAGCCTACTACTTCTGCAACCCGATCGATGACGGAGGTTAAATTTTCGGAAAATAGACGAGGCAGGAGGTCCGCCGCCCCTAAACGAGTCGCCCAACGGCGCTTGAGGGGTAAAATTTGGTCTTGTTTGGAGTTATTGAGAATAACCTGTGTGCCCGACTTCGTTTCTGCGCACCAGCGACAGACTCCTACTGCTTGCAAAGAGGAGGAATCTCTGGTGGTGACACCCATGTCCATCAAAACAAGACTAGGCAGTTGTTTGCCCGACTGTTTTAATTCCTTGAGGTACTGGGTAATGTCTTCCTGGGGGGACTTGATGGTCACTTCTAGTCCTTGAGACTCCAATACCGCTTGCCAGAGTCTCTCTTGGTCTTCGGAAATCTGGACAATGATTACAGAAGTTGCCATGGTGTTGTCCTAACTAACGATCAGGTATTACCATCTTGACTATTTCTGGGAAGCTTGGCAACTGATTAAACTTAACCATAGCTTAACCAATTCTTAATCCAGCCTGGATGATAGACTACGATCGGAAGTTAAGAATTACCATGGACAACAATTTACCGATCCCCGTAATTGTGGCAGGAGCGACGGGAAAAATGGGCAGAGCCACGATCAAGGCCATTGCTGGGGCGAAGGATTTAACCTTGATTGGCGCTACGGGGCGCACTCATTTGGGGGAGGACATCGGCGAAGTGGTGGGCATTGGCGCTTTAGAAGTTCCCGTAACCAACGATCTCCAGGTATTGTTAGCCCAGGGTGCTCAGGAGAAGCAGTACGCCGTCATGGTGGATTTTACCCATCCCTCCCTAGTTTATGACAACATCCGATCGGCGATTGCCTATGGGGTGCGTCCTGTTGTTGGTACTACGGGTCTAAGTTGGGAACAGGTGGCAGATTTGGCGGAGTTTGCCGATAAGGCTAGTATTGGCGTGATTATCGCCCCTAATTTTTCCATTGGCACAATTTTGATGCAGCAGGCGGCGATTAGCGCCAGTCAATTCTACGATCATGTGGAAATTATCGAACTGCATCACAACCAAAAAGCCGATGCTCCCAGTGGCACGGCGATCAAGACCGCCCAGATGCTCTCTGAACTAGGCAAAACTTTTAATCCCCCCGCTCCAGTAGACAGGGGCACGATCGTGGGAGAAAATATCCCTATTCACAGTGTCCGCCTGCCCGGATTAGTCGCCCATCAAGAGATTATTTTTGGCGCTTTGGGAGAGACCTACACCCTCAGACACGATGTCATCGATCGGGCTTGTTATATGCCCGGAGTACTGTTAGCGATTAGGAAAGTCCTCACCCTGCAAACTTTAGTGTATGGCTTAGAAAAAATCCTTTAGCCATCAGGACTTACGTTGCTTTTGCGGACCTAGCCCTCTGCCCTTCTCCGTGTAAGTCCTGAGAATTGTCAAGAAAATTTATACATTCCGCTCAAATTATGTATAATAAGATTCCTATGCCTTTGCCTGGGCACGCCTCTATAGAAGTAGCTACGAGCGCATGAACAAATTATTACCGATGACCCCTGCCTTTGTTTTGCCTGATTTGGTGGAAATTCAGAGGGAGAGTTTCCGCTGGTTTTTAGCTGAGGGACTGATTGAGGAGTTAGATAGTTTTTCTCCTATTTCAGATTATACCGGAAAGTTGGAGTTGCACTTTTTGGGGAAGGACTACTACCTCAAGGGTCCCAAGTATGACATGAACGAAGCAAAGCAACGGGATGCCACCTATTCCTTACAGATGTATGTCCCCACCAGGTTGATCAACCGTGAGAACGGGGAAATTAAAGAAATGGATGTCTTTATCGGTGAGTTGCCCCTGATGACCGATCGGGGTACCTTCATTATCAACGGGGCGGAGCGGGTGATTGTAAACCAGATTGTCCGCAGTCCTGGGGTTTATTTTAAGCCGGAAACCGATAAAAGTGGTCGCCGCACCTACAATGCCAGCCTAATTCCCAATCGGGGGGCATGGCTCAAGTTTGAGACCGACAAGAACGGTCTAGTCTGGGTAAGGATCGACAAAACCCGCAAGCTCTCTGCCCAAGTGCTACTAAAGGCAATGGGACTGACCGACCAAGAAATTTTTGAATCCCTGAGTCGCCCCGAATTTTTCCAAAAAACGATCGAGAAGGAAGGGCAATTTGACGAAGAGGAAGCCCTCAAGGAGCTATACCGCAAACTGCGCCCAGGAGAGCCGCCCACGGAAACAGGGGGCAGACTGTTACTGGAATCCCGCTTTTTTGACCCCAAACGCTACGACCTCGGTAAAGTGGGGCGTTACAAATTAAACAGCAAACTCCAACTCAACACCCCTGAAACCGTCAGAGTCCTCACCAAAGAAGACATCCTCAAAGTTGTGGACTATCTGATCAATCTGGAATTCGATACGGGGACTACCGATGACATTGACCACTTGGGTAACCGCCGCGTCCGATCGGTAGGGGAGCTATTACAAAACCAGGTGCGGGTAGGTTTAAGCCGCCTAGAGCGCATCATCCGCGAGCGCATGACCGTATCCGATGCCGATAGTTTGACTCCTACTTCTCTAGTAAATCCCAAGCCCCTAGTGGCAGCGATCAAGGAATTTTTTGGCTCCAGCCAATTGTCCCAGTTCATGGATCAGACCAATCCCCTGGCGGAGTTGACCCACAAGCGCCGCATCAGTGCCCTGGGACCAGGGGGACTAACCAGGGAAAGGGCGGGGTTTGCTGTGCGCGACATTCACCCCAGCCACTATGGACGCATCTGCCCGATCGAGACCCCTGAAGGACCCAATGCGGGCTTGATCGGTTCCCTCGCCACCCATGCCCGGGTGAACAGCTACGGCTTTATTGAGACCCCCTACTACCGCGTAGAAAACGGCAGAGTGCGGAGGGACTTACCCCCCGTTTACATGACCGCGGATCAGGAAGACAAGCACCGCCTTGCGCCTGGGGATATTCCCACCGATGCCGAAGGCAACATTACGGCGGATTTCGTGCCCGTGCGTTACCGCCAGGAATTTGATACAGCGCCCCCAGAACAGGTAGATTTTGTTAACGTGTCCCCTGTCCAGACGATCTCGGTGGCAACATCTCTGATTCCCTTTTTAGAGCATGACGATGCTAACCGCGCCCTCATGGGTTCTAACATGCAGCGCCAGGCTGTGCCCCTCTTGCGCCCGGAGCGCCCCCTAGTGGGCACAGGGTTGGAAGCTCAGGCAGCTAGGGACTCCGGCATGGTAGTTATCTCCCGTACCGACGGTGAAGTGACCTATGTTTCCGCCACGGAAATTCGGGTCAAGGACGACCAGGGCAATACCCACCGCTACACCCTGCAAAAGTATCAACGCTCCAATCAAGACACCTGTCTGAACCAAAGACCGATCGTGTTTGTCGGCGATCGAGTTGTAGAGGGGCAAGTAATGGCAGACGGCTCGGCAACGGAGGGAGGAGAGCTAGCCCTGGGACAAAACGTGTTAGTAGTCTATATGCCCTGGGAAGGCTACAACTACGAAGACGCGATCCTGATCAGCGAGAGGTTCGTCTACGAAGATGTCTACACTTCCATTCACGTAGAAAAATTTGAAATTGAGGCACGGACAACCAAACTAGGACCCGAGGAAATCACCAGGGAAATCCCCAACGTAGGGGAAGATGCCCTGCGCAATCTCGATGAACATGGCATTATCCGCGTCGGCGCTTGGGTAGAAGCAGGAGACATTTTAGTAGGTAAAGTTACCCCTAAAGGGGAGTCCGACCAGCCGCCGGAAGAAAAACTCCTGCGGGCGATCTTCGGTGAAAAAGCCAGGGATGTGCGGGATAATTCCCTCCGCGTACCCAACGGCGAAAAGGGCAGGGTTGTGGATGTACGCATCTTTACTAGGGAGCAGGGAGACGAGCTACCGCCTGGGGCAAACATGGTAGTGCGCGTCTATGTGGCGCAAAAACGCAAAATCCAAGTAGGGGACAAGATGGCAGGTCGCCACGGCAACAAAGGCATCATTTCCCGCATTTTGCCCAAGGAAGATATGCCCTATCTGGAGGACGGCAGACCTGTGGACATTGTCCTCAACCTCTGGGGGTGCCTTCCCGCATGAATGTGGGGCAGATTTTTGAATGCCTGTTAGGCTGGGCGGGACAGAACTTAGACTCTCGGTTCAAGGTGATCCCCTTCGATGAAATGTACGGTGAAGAGGCATCGCGCAAGCTAGTCCACGGCAAATTAGAAGAAGCTAGCAAGGTGACGGGGGAAGACTGGATATTTTCCCCGGAGCACCCAGGCAAGCTCAAAATCTACGACGGGCGCACAGGGGAACCCTTCGATCAGCCCGTAACTGTGGGACAGGCATATATGCTGAAACTAGTGCACTTAGTGGATGACAAAATCCACGCCCGATCGACTGGTCCCTACTCCCTAGTCACCCAGCAGCCCTTGGGGGGCAAAGCTCAGCAAGGCGGTCAACGCTTTGGGGAGATGGAAGTATGGGCGTTAGAAGCCTACGGAGCAGCCTACATTTTGCAGGAAATTTTAACGGTCAAATCCGACGACATGACCGGCAGGAACGAAGCCCTCAACGCGATCGTGAAAGGGAATCCCATACCCCGTCCGGGCACACCGGAATCCTTTAAGGTGCTGATGCGGGAGTTACAGTCCCTCTGTTTAGATGTGTCTGTCCATAAATTATCGGAAGACGGTAGCCAAAAGGATATAGAGATCGACCTAATGATGGATTCGACGCAACGGCGCACACCGCCCCGCCCCACCTACGAAGCATACAAGGGCAGTTTAGATGACGAAGACGAAGACTAGCTCTAGGTTTTGCCAATTTACAACTTGAACTTTTTGGAGAATTGTGATGACCAGGATGGAACAAAGGTTTGACTATGTCAAGATTGGTCTGGCTTCCCCCGATCGGATTCGCAAATGGGGCGAACGCACCTTACCCAACGGTAACGTAGTGGGAGAAGTAACAAAGCCCGAAACCATTAACTACCGCACCCTCAAGCCAGAAATGGACGGCTTATTTTGCGAGCGCATTTTTGGTCCTGTAAAGGATTGGGAATGTCACTGCGGCAAATACAAGCGGGTACGCCATCGGGGCATTGTCTGCGAACGGTGCGGGGTAGAAGTAACAGAGTCTAGGGTGCGCCGCCATCGCATGGGCTTTATCAAGCTAGCTGCCCCTGTGACCCATGTGTGGTACTTAAAAGGCATTCCCAGCTATATGGCAATTTTGTTAGATATGCCCCTCAAAGATGTGGAACAAATCGTCTACTTTAATTCCTACGTGGTGCTCAATCCTGGGGTGAAAGCAGCGCAGGGAGGGGAGGTTATTTCCGCCACGATCGAGGAGATAAAAATCCGATCGGAGGACGGGACTGAAACCCGTTACGACATCCACCCCAAGCAAGTTTTAGCCGTTGCCACGGGGGACAAAGTAGAGCAGGGGCAAGTTTTGGCAACTACCTACAATTTAGAGTACAAGCAACTCCTTTCCGAAGAGCAATGGATGGAAATTGAAGAGCAAATCTATTCCGAGGATATCCCCCTCGATGGAGTGGAAGTAGCGATCGGGGCAGAGGCAATTCAGCAACTACTAAAGGACATCAACCTAGAGTCAGAAGCAGAACGTCTAAGGGATGAAATTTCCCACTCTAAGGGGCAAAAACGGACTAAGTTGATCAAACGCCTTAGAGTTGTAGACAACTTTGTAGCAACAGGGGCAAAGCCAGAATGGATGGTTCTAGATGTCATCCCCGTCATCCCGCCGGATTTGCGCCCGATGGTGCAGTTAGATGGGGGTAGGTTTGCTACCAGTGATTTGAATGACCTCTATCGTCGTGTGATCAATCGCAACAACCGCTTAGCCCGCTTGAAGGAAATTTTAGCCCCAGAAATTATTGTACGGAACGAAAAACGGATGCTCCAGGAGTCCGTCGATGCCCTAATTGACAACGGTAGGCGCGGGCGCACTGTAGTAGGGGCTAACAATCGTCCCCTCAAGTCTTTGTCTGACATTATCGAAGGCAAGCAGGGGCGTTTCCGGCAAAACCTCCTAGGTAAGCGGGTTGACTATTCAGGACGATCGGTAATTGTGGTTGGACCAAACCTCAAAATTCACCAGTGCGGGTTGCCCAAGGAAATGGCAATCGAGTTGTTCCAGCCCTTTGTGATCAATCGCTTAATTAAGCTGAACTACGTTACTAACATAAAAGCGGCAAAGAAACTGATCCAACGCAACGACCCGATCGCGTGGGATGTACTTGAAGATGTAATTCGCGAACATCCAGTCTTGTTGAACCGTGCCCCTACCCTACACCGGTTGGGAATTCAGGCATTCGAGCCAATTTTAGTTGACGGGCGGGCAATTCAGTTGCATCCCCTTGTTTGCCCTGCCTTTAACGCCGACTTTGATGGCGACCAAATGGCAGTCCATGTACCCCTATCTTTGGAAGCTCAGGCAGAAGCGCGGATGTTAATGTTAGCTGCCAATAACGTTTTATCTCCTGCTACAGGTAGACCGATTATCACTCCTAGTCAAGACATGGTGTTGGGGTCTTACTATCTAACAACAGATAACCCTAATCGTCCGAAGAAAGAAGACCGTTTCTTCGCTAACTTTGAAGATGTAATTACTGCTTATGAACAGAAGTTATTACACATCCACGACAAAATTTGGGTGAGGTTTGAAGGAGAAGTAGAAGGAGATGGAGCCGATCAATCTGAACCAGAGCAGGTGATTACGGATGATAATGGCAACGTCTTAAAGTTATTTAAGTTTCTTCGCATAAGAGAAGATGCTCAAGGACAACTGATTTCTAAGTATATTTTAACTACACCAGGGCGTGTCATCTTTAATCACACGATCCGTCAAGCACTTCTATAGGAGTATTTTATGACGACCACGATCGTTAAACAAAAGATGACCTATGAGGAGTTTCTCAACTATGAAAATGATACCGGCTATCTCTATGAACTGGAAGATGGAGAACTAACACAGTCGCCATTAGAGAGTTTTTTGAATCTAAGGATTGCCATGTTTTTAGTTGCCCATTTTCTAAAGAGAGGCATACCTTCAAATTATCTCTATACTAAATTAGAGGTTGCTGTTTCTAGTGATAGCATCAATGTTAGATTGCCTGATCTAACAGTTCTTTCTAAACAGTTATACAACGCTGCAAAAGAGACAAAACGATCGTTAATTACATTAGACATGCCTGCTCCTGATTTGGTAGTGGAAGTTGTCAGTCCCAACCAAGCCAAAAGAGATTATGAAGACAAACGATCGGAATACTGCAACCGAGGCATACCAGAGTATTGGATTGTCGATCCAGTCTTGCAAAAGATGAT
>PHFO01000048.1 GCA_002861535.1 Cyanobacteria bacterium M5B4
TTTTCGGAGAAGGGGTAACTAACAATTTAGGAAAAAACTGTAAAGTAAGACTATCAATAGTTCTGATAGGAGTAATTTCATGTTGGAGTTAATAGAGAAGCAAATTTCTCCCCAAGAATACTTAGATAAAGAAACGAAATCTGATTTGCGTCATGAATACATCAATGGAGAAATCAAAGAAATGACTGGTGGTAAACCTAATCACAATTTAATTGTGCTAAATCTAGCAGCAACTCTGAATTTTGCTCTGCGGCGCAAGCCCTACCGTACCTTTGTCACTGATCAACGCCTCTGGATTCCCGATCGACAGATTTACACTTATCCTGATGTGATGGTGACAGGCGAGCCATTAGAATTGCAAGAGGGCAGGAAAGATACTGTAATTAATCCTTTATTGGTTGCTGAGGTGTTATCAGATTCTACTAGAGGCTATGATTGTGGAGAGAAGTTTGAGGCTTATCGCACAATTCCTACTTTTATGGAATATCTGATGATTGAACAGGATAGGATTGGAGTGGTTCACTATGTCAAACAGTCGGCTAATCAATGGTTGATGATGGAATATAGCCAAGTCCAAGCTGTTTTCAATTTGCAGACTGTGGAGCTGAGTATAGGGTTAGCAGATTTGTACGATAAAGTAGAGTTTGAGGTAACTAGTAAATAACGATGGAAACTATCACTAAAGTCTGGATGGATGAAGAGTTCATGGCATTGCCTGATAAGGGCGATCGATACCATGACTCAAAAAACAATTGCTCCAGTCAGGTGGGAGATTCATGTCAATCAAGATTTCATGCTAATGCAAGGGGAACCTCGATTTATTCAGCACGCCAAGCTGCATAGGCAAGTGCCTCAAATAAATCTTCACGCTCTAGATTCAGAATTTACGGCTACAATCCCAACCAGGTTCTGTGCTACTTGACGTATTGCCTGGGACGATTTGCTGTCTGGATGGGCTAACACCATGGGAATGCCCCGATCGCTGCTTTCTCTGAGGGAAATTTCTAGGGGCACACAGCCGAGTATGGGGATGCCTAGTTCGGTTGCCGTCTTGGTGCCGCCGCCGGAGCCAAAGATGTCGTATTGCCGATCGGGGAGGTCGGGAGGAACAAAATAACTCATATTTTCTACAATGCCCAGGATGGGAATATTCAGGTTTTGGAACATTTTTAAGCCTTTGCGGGCATCGAGGAGGGCGACGGTCTGGGGAGTAGTCACCACGATCGCGCCGGTGAGGGGCACACTCTGGGCGAGGGAAATTTGCACATCTCCTGTACCTGGGGGCATATCCACAACTAAGAAATCTAAACTGCCCCATTTTGCCTGGTGCAGGAACTTTTTCACCATGCCATCTAACATTGGTCCCCGCCACATCACGGGCTGATCCCGATCGATTAAGAATGCCATGGACACCATCTTCACGCCGTAATTAAAGGCGGGTTCGACAATTTCGTTGCCGGCATCGTCCCGCTCTACCCACAAAGAAGCACTATCCATACCTAACATCAGGGGGACATTGGGACCATAAATGTCGGCATCCATCAAGCCCACTTTGTAGCCCATTTCTGCTAAAGATACTGCCAAATTGACGGAGACGGAGGTTTTGCCTACGCCCCCCTTGCCACTGGAAACGGCGATGATGTGCTTTACTTGGGCGACTCCCCCCGGCTTCTCTGCTTGGGTGGGTAGGGCTACACCAATTTTCACCCATACGTCTTTTACGCCCTCGATCGGCATTACCTTAGCCTTGCATTGTTGCACTAGACTGTCGCGGAAGTTGGGATCGATGGGGGGTAGAGATAAAATTACCCCGATCGTGCCTGTATCTTTGATGGTGACATCTTGGATTTGTTGGGGTTTAAGCTGGGGGATGGTGAGGAGAGCTTGGATAATAGTTTCGCGATCGGTCATCATTTTTTGTAAAGTAGCTACTCTTAATTTAGAGCACCCCCGAATATCTTGCTATGATCTCCTCCCTTAGACAAAGACGACAAAAACTGACAAACCTAATGGAGCGCCCCATTCTTCTATGGTCAGGGAAGCGGCAATCCCGTAACTTTCCTGCTAATACTTATCCCTTCCGTGCCAGCAGTCACTTTTTGTATTTTGCCGGATTAAACTTAGAAAATGCCGTAATTTGCCTAGAACCCGATCGGACAATCCTATTTTGGGACGAACCGCCTGCTAGCTATGCCCTCTGGTATGGAGAAACCGCCAGCCGATCGGAAATTGCCCAAGGGATCGGCGTTGATGCTGCTTACCCCAAAGAAGAGTTGCCCCGTTACAAAGACAGTCTAACTATTGCCGTATCCTCCGTAGCTCCAGAACAAGCTCAAATTCTCGATCGCGAACCCCTCACCGATCGGGAACTCGCTCTAGCGATCGTAGAATGCCGCCTCAGCGCCGATGAACTAGCCTTAAGCGAAATCCGCCAAGCTGTCCAAATTACGATCGATGCCCATTTAGCCGGTATGCAAGCGGCCCCCGCAGTAGTACCTGCGCCCAAGTCCGCGCCCAGATCGAAGCCGTAATTATGGCTCACAACTGCACCACCGCTTACAACAGCATTGTGACCACCCAGGGGCACATTCTCCACAGCGAAACCTACCACTACCCCCTCCAGCCAGGAGATTTGCTCTTAGTCGATGCCGGTGCCGAAAGCCAGGCAGGATGGGCAAGCGATGTCACCCGTACCTATCCCGTGAGCGGGAAATTCTCCCCTACGCAAAGGCTAATCTACGAAGTCGTCCTCAATGCCCAGACCCAAGCCATTCAAGCCATCCGATCGGGGGTAGAGTACCAAGACATCCACCTTACCGCCTGCCACGCTCTCACAGAGGGCTTAGTAGAATTAGGCATCCTCAAGGGCAACCCCACTGATCTAGTCGATCGGCACATTCATAGCGTTTTCTTCCCCCACGGCATCGGTCATTTACTTGGTCTCGATGTCCACGACATGGAAGACCTGGGGGATATAGCCGGCTATGCCCCAGGCAGAGCTAGGACTACCGCGCCCGGATTAAAATACCTACGCCTCCATCGCCCCCTGCAAGTCGGGATGATCGTCACGATCGAGCCTGGCTTTTACCAAGTGCCCCATCTCCTCCAAGACCCCCAATACCAACCATTTATCAACTGGGAAAGATTAGCAGAGTTCGCCGATGTCAAAGGCATTCGCATCGAAGACGATGTGTTAGTCACACCCCAGGGCTGTGAAGTTTTGACCCAAAACTTGGCTAAAGAGATAGAAACGATCGAGGCTATTATGAAGTAGACTACCCTGCTACACGAAGATGGGGGTTCTAAAGTCCCATCAAGCAAGGCATGTTTTTGACGCTTGATTAACTTTGTACCTAATGGCGGACTTCAGCATCCCGATCGCCATGTCAAGCATATTGGGATTTAGCCCAGTTTTTTGCTGTTTACACTTACTGCCCTTTTTTGCTCACGCCGATAACTATCCCTACGATCCGCCCAAGCAGCATTGTAGAGATAACAGTGCATCCTCCGCCAATCATAAAGAATCTTCTCTGGAGCGGCGGTAGGATAAGTCCAAATGTAGTACGGCGTGTTGGCATAGACTAATGCTTATTGGGGGGAGCACATCTTAGCGTATTGAGAGAGTATATCCAAAGTCAAAACAGCCCGTCAGAAAAAGAAATAATCCGCTCCTAACCCTGCTACACGAGGACGGGGAATGCGTCGCGGAATTTCGTTCAGAGATCATCAAAAGCGATTTTCAAACTCGATCGTTGTACTGTTGTTTCCCTTTAGGTCTGTGTTTGTACGGAGTAGAGTATTGGGGTTGAGCCGATAGCGCAGGGTATAGCTAGTTGTTTGGGAAGGGTCGTTGATGACGCTGCGAATGGAGAAGGAGAAATCGCGCCCCACATCGATCGCGCCCTCTGCGGATAATCCCAGGGCAGAGATGCGTCTGCCATCGGCACTAGTAGTTACGGGACTGAGGTTAAATTCTGACAGGTTCAATACATCCCCGATCGCGTCTTGGAAGAAAGAGATAAAGGTGCCACCGGCTAAATTGACTAGGGCGGCGGTGGGATCGCCCCCAGTCTGGGTCAGGAGTCCGCCGCCGATCAGGGCTAAAATTTCCGAGTTGGTGCGGGGGGGGCTACTACGTAACTCGATCGTGGGGTTACTAGCCCTGCCGGTCACTGTGGCTTGCACCTGTAATGTCCGCTGTGCTCCTAAATTGCTCACTGGAATAGCACCAGGGTTAAAGGCATCGAAGGGAGAGGGTTCGATCGGGGTTCTCGTTACTTCTGGCACTACTCCCAGGACGCGCACGTTCAGGTTGGGGTCCAAGCCCTGGGTGGGTAAAAATTCAGCGAAACTATCAAAGGAACGATCGATGCGGAAGCGCGCAGAAATGGCATTTACTTGTCCTCTGGTAATGGCGATCTTGCCGCTGGGGCGAATGTCTTTGATCGTGCCGTTGACAGCTATTTCCCCTTTACCGACAAAGTTAAGCAGGGGGGCGCGGTTAATTTGGATGTTATCGCCGATTTCTACCTGCAGATCGCGGAAAGCAAGACTGTTAGGGGCTTTGCCGTTGCTATTTTTGTCAGAGCCGTTAGTGTCATCGGGGAGGGGGATGTTGCCATTAGATAAAACGACCCTGCCGGACACGATCGGGTTTTGCAGGGAGCCGTTGATGTTTATCGTGCCGTCAAAGTTACCGTTGTAGGTATTTTTGAGATCGAGAGCGAGTTTATTAGCGCTGACAGTGAGGGGATTTGCGGTTTCTAGGTTGTCGTTGGTGATGGGAATGCTACCCTGGGCTAGGAGTTGCCCCTGGCTAAATTTTCCCGCTAGATCGACAGTGACCCGATCGAAGTCGAACTGTAACTTACCGTCGAGGTCGGTAATATCCCCTGGTAAACCCGCCACCTGCACCTGGGCACCTTGAAAGCTAGCCTTGCCCAATAGTTTGGGTTGGGTGGTTGTGCCACTGACTGCAATTTTAGCTTCCCCCTTACCATCTAGCCAGCGGACAGAGGGGTTAATTAAATTGATAAAGCCCAGGGCTTTGTCCCGCACCTCCAAGTCCATTTGTAATTTTGTACCCGGAAATACATAGCCGATTTGCAGAGGAATATCGCCGGAAAGTTGCATGGGGGGCGCTTCTGCTAGTTCTAGGGTGCTCTTAAATTTGAAGCGCCCCTGGTTGTAGTCAAACTCCCCTTGAATGGACTCGATCGGTTCTTGGCTGATCGTGCCCTCCCCTAGTTTTAGTTCTCCCTTTGCCTTGGGTTGCAGGATGTTGCCCGCCAGGATGGCTTTCCCCTTGACCTTCCCAGTCACTTCCACTGGGATCAGGCGAAAGAAGGGCAGTGGGCGCAGCGACTGGATGGGAAACTCTTCTAGCTCTAGTTCTCCGGCAATTTCTCCCAGCTTGCCGGTTTGGGGATCGACTAGGGCAACCTTGGCATCCCTCAACTCCCCAAAGGAATCCGCCGATTGCAGACGGGCTTTCCCGATCGTGATGGTGCCGTTCCGATATTCTCCCTTGAGGTCAATATCAGCGACGGCGAATTTACCGTATTCCCAATCTTTGCCCTCTAGGTCGACCTGGATGCCTAAACCAGTCTGGGCGCGGTCTTGGATGCTAACTTTGCCGCTCAAAGTCCCCCTTAAATCGGTGAGGGGGGGCAGGGTACTTGCCTCTGCCGCGGTCACTTCCTGCTGGATGAGGCGCTGCTGGATTTGGGCAAAGTAGTTGAGTTGTTGTTGCAGCCCTGCCTGGGGCAAACCAGTCTGGGGGAAGGGCAACAGGGCATCAGCTTTAGCAAATTTAGGACGATCGAGTCCCTGGGTCAGGTCTTCCCACTGCGACCACTGCATCACCTGGGTAATGTCTTCAATTCTCCCCTCCGCGATCGTGAGGTTGCCCATCAGTTTTGTGGGAGCCTGGGGGGTATAGGCGAGGTCAAAGGCATAGTTAGAACTTCCTTCTCCGCTGGGTAGAGGGATGGTGATCTTGCCGTCGCGGAGGAAGGCGTTGCCATCCTTGTAGTCGAGTCGGGCACTGAGTTTTTCCCCTTGGATGCGTCCATAGCGGGGACGATCGATGGTGATTTCCCCCACCGTGCGGAATTTATCCCCCAGGTTTACTGCTCCGGTAGCGGAAATATTGCCTGCCACATCTGTGCGCCCCAGGGGTGCGGCTATTAAAGCCAGGGGGAAGTTCTCGATTGTGACTTGGAGCTTTTCCCGATCGATGGGGGTGGCTCTAGCAATGGCATCCTGGAGGCGGATGTTGATGTTTTGGGGCTGGAATTGGGAATTGAGGTTAACGGCGATCCGATCGCGGCTGCCCTGGAGGTGTAGGTCTATTCCCTGGCTGGGTTGGAAGCTAAAGTTGCCCTGCAATAGGGGTTCAAAGGCGATGTCGCGGTAGGATAAATCTTGGAGGGACATCTGCCCCTGAATTTTAGGATCAAAGATACTGCCGCTGATGGTGCTCTCAAACCCGATCGTGCCCCCTGGGATGTCCTCTGCCCCTTTCACCCTAATACTCCTGCCCTGGAGGTTGCCGAACAGTTGTAATTGGTCGATTTTGCCCCTAACTTGTCCGTTAAAGTCGATATTGCCCGCGATCGTTTGCGGTATTCCTGTCACAAATTGGCTGAGGCGGGCTATTTCTGTATCCTGCCCCTGCACTTGTAAGTTTACTTCCCCTAGACCCTGGGGACGGTCTTGGTCGTTAAATTCTAAACCCACTTCCCCCTTGGCTTGCAGAACATCCGCCAGACTGAGGTCGGCAATGAGGATTTTTTGCCCGTCCCAGCTTAAACTCGATCGGATGGCAGACTTTGCCTGGGCGAATCCCTGGGGTAATTCTAGCTCTGCCTTTGCCTGCAATTCCTTGAGGTCAAAGCTGCCTGTGGGGCTAATTATCTCCATCTTACCTGCCAAGACACCCTGGGGTAAATTTAACCGATCGGTACTAAAAGTCCCTGACCAACTTTTCCCCGTAATGATACCGTTGCCAATAACTACGCCCTGGGGCAAGCTCAATTTTACCCGATCGATGGTGGTTACCCCCTGGGCAATGGTCGCCTGGGCTTCTAGGGGATGGTCCGCCTGGGGGGCGCGGGCAGTCACTACTAAACTCAAATCATCAATGCCTCCCCCTAAGCGGGCATTAGCACTGACATCTCCTATACCAAAGGGCAAGCTCAGGTCATAGCGCTGGGCGATCGTTTCCACCTTCACCGCCTCTGCCTGCAAATTTAGGTCTAGGGTCGGTGTATCCGCCAATACTAGGGTGCCCCTCCCCTCAACTGCCCCCACATCAGACTGGGTACTGAGATTTTGCAATTGCCAAGTTTGGAAATCCTGGGTAGCTACTACTAATTCGGTGCGATCTAGCTTGACCCGATCGATCGTCAGGGCTTCCGTGGCAGTCACCGTCCCCCTAAAACTGGGCTTAATGCCCTGGAGTTTGCCCTGGACGCTAATTTTCCCCCCCAGCGCGATCGGACTTTTGAGGTCGAATTGAGCCACAGACTGACCCAAGTCGAGCGTGGGAATCGCCAAATCTATATCTAAACCCCGATCGGGGGTAATTTTGCCCGCCGCCGTGAGTGGGATTTCCTCATAGCGGGCTTGCACATCCTTGAGGGTAGTCGTGACCCCATCGTAGCTAAATTCGCCTTGCACCTGTTCTAGGGGCTGCTCTGCCCCAGGGAAAATTACCCTGCCCCCGGTGAGCTTAACTACCCCCTGCACCTGGGGTTCCCGATCGGTCAAAAAACGCACCGCCACCCCCCCATTTACCTTGCCATCCAGGAAAGTCATAGGTAAGGGGGGCAAAAAACTCTGGGCAACCGCCAACCCCACATCCCGATTTTGCACTTGCAACTGCCCTTGATTCTGGCTCAAATTCCAGTCTAAATTGAGTTTTACTCTGCCCTGGGATTTACCCCACTCCTTGGTCTCAAGGGGACTGACATTTTTATCCCACTGGGTTAGTTTAACTTCCCCCTGGGCTTGGGCAACCAGACTCTCAACCCCCTGCCAATTACTATTAAGCTGCAACCGATCGATCGTGACCACCTGCTGCTCGATCCCCAGACTTAAACGCCCATCCACGATCGTCACAGTTTTAAGGTCTAACCAAGGGGGCAATTCCGCCTTCAGGGGTTCCTGGGGCAAAAACACCAACTCCCCTGGCTCAGTCTGGGGTAAAAACACCTTGGGACGGACAAACTTCCCTGCTATTTCCAACTTACCTGTGCGCCCCAGTTCCCAGGGATCGGTGCTAATTTCCAACCGATCGAAGCTAAAAGAATCAGGCAAATCCTTAGTAGGAGGGATGACCGTCCTGCCAAAATGCACCGATCGGGTACTGACAAAAGTAATTTTCCCCAACTCGATCGGACGCTGCAACAGCTCTGCCAAATTCTTTTCCAGGAGTGGAACAAACCTTTCCGTCAGATAATAACGACCGTACCAAATGCCGCCTAAAGAAGTCGCTGTCAATGTAAGGACTATTCCTGCTGCCACACGTCTTAGGGCTTTCACTTTACCTCCTCATTGATACAAGAAGAGGATCAGGTACTATCCTTGTTCCGTCCTGATCCTCTTATTGGTTCGCTCCTCACACACCCCTAACTATAAACCATAAATCCCGATCGGGATAGTCCTCAAAGCAAATTTGCCGGTTTGTGCAATAGTAGATACTCTATTTAGCAGAGTAGCTCAGTCTAAGGGACGCGAACCATAGCTTAAAGTTAACAAAAAAGCCGAAAAAAGTATCATCTTTGCCAAATACATGCCCGCCCAAATTTTAGCGCCACTGGTATTGAGATTTCCCGATCGTTACCGATCGTGCACTGAAGAAAAATTCCCCCCATCCCTTCTCCCACAGCGGGGGAAGTACCCTCTGGGAGAGGGGTTCCGAAAAAGCAACGTCAGACCTGACCATTGTCAATCTACGAATGACGACTTTATCTCTAGGAGTAGAAAGAACCCTTTGTTAAAATTTGTATAATTATGGGGTAATCATCCATAATTATTATGACTGTAGCCTATCCCCGCAAGTTTCGCAACCAACTAAGTGCCTACGACATCCTCTCTCAAGTCGTTAAGAACCGAGAGATTCACATGATCACTCTCAATCGTTATCGTTTTAACGAACAACGCAGTTGCAAAGACCTGACTAATTTGATTGAAGTATTGAATGGTAAACCCAGAGAATTGGTAAAAGAACTCTCTCACCATGTCAAAGACGAAGCTAATCATGCTGAATGGTTGACAGACTTACTCTACGAGCTTGGTGCTGATTTGGGTACACCCCCTGGCGTATCTTACATTGATAACTTTGAACGCTTACTTGGCTATTCTTCCATCCAAGACCAAGAGACAGGCATGATCGAGGCACTTGCAGCTATCAATGTCACCGAAAAACGAGGTTGTGAATATTTCTCCGCCCACATCAAGGTGTTGAAAGAAAATCCCAGCCCCGAAAATGACAAAATCCGTGCCACCCTGGAACGGATTATGCCAGAAGAAGCAGGGCATGTGCGCTGGGGCAATCGCAAGTTGGCAGAAGTGGCTAAACAAAGCCCAGAACATTACCAAAAGGTAGAACAAGCTAAACAGAAATACGTAGCGATCGAGCAAGCCGCCTATGAATCGGGGATGGATGTGTTAGGGGGAGCAGAATTGCGCCGAGTCGATAATTTACTTAAAATTGCCAATACCCTACCCCTTTGGGAGCGCCCCCAGTATTTGCTCAAGAGCATACCTGATGCTTTGTTTGATGGTGAATTGCAAAAAACAAGATTAGATTTGTTACAACAGTCTTGGCAAAAAGACCCCGCCCAGTTCTTCCAGAATTTGCTGCCAATGTTTTTGTCTGGTGAATTATCTGTAAAGAAGGCTAAGTAGTTTGCTTTTTCCTTAGTATCGTTGCTATTCGGTAGGCTTTAGGTTGATCCTATTGCCTTTTTTGTTGCTTTTTCTGAACCCTCACCCTAGCTCTCTCCCCACAAGGGTGAGGGGACTAGAAAAAATTGATCTACTTTCCTTCTCTCTTCTTAAGGAGTTTGGAAGTACGCCCTCACCCCCAGCCCCTCTCCCAAAACGGGAGAGGGGAGCTATCCCTTGTAAATCATTTTTGGGCTGTACCAAGTTTTTAAGGTAAAAGCTGTAACCTAATGGGATTTAACCAGTCCAATCTTTACCCTATCTGCCCTGAAATTGGTTTAACTCGGTATTCATGGGTTAGGATCATGCTGTTACTATACCGTTAGGTGTATAACCTACAAAGTAAAAGACTTATCTCTGACCCTCCAATCGTTTGGCGAGGTTCTTCGATGAGTTGCAGTAACCTTAGGGAGGCGTAGATGGATTTAATTACCGTTGAACAAGTCCACAAATACTTTCCTCTGCCGGAAGGTAAGGGGGAGTTTGCTGTTTTGCAAGATGTCAGCCTCACTATCCGAGCGGGGGAAGTAGTAGCTCTCCTGGGGCGTAGCGGCAGCGGCAAAAGTACCCTATTGAGAATTATGGCGGGCTTAATTCCTCCCAGCCGCGGGCAGGTATTAAGTAATAATAAACCCCTCAAGGGTGCTAACAGTAATGTAGCGATGGTCTTTCAAAGTTTTGCTCTGCTGCCCTGGCTCACAGTGCAAGAAAATGTGGAGCTCGGCTTAGAAGCGAAGGGCATTAATCGCGAGACCCGCCGTAAACAAGCCCTAAAAGCGATCGATTTAGTCGGCTTAGATGGCTTTGAAAGTGCTATCCCAAAGAACTATCTGGAGGCATGAAACAAAGGGTAGGCTTTGCCCGCGCCTTTGTCCTCGAACCCCAAGTTCTGTTTATGGACGAACCCTTCAGTGCCCTTGATGTCCTTACCTCGGAAAACCTCAGAGGGGAAATTGATGACCTCTGGAATGCCAAAATATTCCCTTCTAAGAGCATTTTAATTGTCACCCACAATATCGAAGAAGCGGTATTCCTAGCCGATCGGGTGATCATTTTAGGAGCAAATCCAGGCAGAGTCAGGGGGGAATTAGTGATCGATTTGCCCAGACCCCACGATCGTGCCCATCCGCGGTTTAAGTCTTTGGTAGAGTACATCTATCAAGTCATGACCAATCCTGAAATTGAGGTCAGAGATACTGCTATCACTACGACTACCACAACCGACCTCTATGCTGCGCCCCTACCCCATGTCAGGGTGGGAGAAATTAGCGGCTTACTAGAACTTATTGTCAATCTCCCCGAAGGCACGGACGACATTCCTCGTCTGGCGGAGCGCCTGCAATTAGAAATTGATGACCTGCTACCCATTTTAGATGCCAGTGTTTTACTGGGCTTTGCTACTGTTTCTCAAGGAGATGTCAAGCTCACGGAGATTGGGCGCGACTTTGCCACCACTACGATCCTACGCAGTAAAGACCTATTTAGACAGCAGGCTCTAGCCAACGTGCCAGTTTTGAGTGCTATGGTTACGTCTCTGCGAGAAAAGAAGAGCGGTTCCCTCCGTTCAGAATTTTTCTTGGCACTTTGGGATGAGCACTTTCCGCGCACTGAAACAGAGCGTCAATTTGCCACAGCGGTTGACTGGGGACGCTATGCTGAATTGTTTGAGTACGATGCCAACGAAGACCGACTTTATCTTACCGATCGGGAATCGAACTAATTACTTGAGTTCGACAAAAATTTCCGTGTCTGACTGCTTAACGGTTTGAGTATTACCCCTCATCCCTATCGACAGGCTCAGGGGGCGCAAGAGAGTTGGGGTGAGGGTGAAGTCAAGGCTGGACAAAGGTTTTAACATTTCCAGAAGCATCGAACTCAGGTTGTTGGTCTTTTCTTATCCCGAACTGCCGTTAATTGCCGAGGTTTAGGATTACAATCACCATAGTCAATTTTCGGTATAACGATAGTAAATGAAACACACGATTTCTGTGGTCGTAGAGGATGAAGCTGGGGTTTTGATGCGTATTGCCAACCTATTTGCCCGTAGGGGCTTTAACATCGAAAGTTTAGCAGTAGGCTCCGCGGAACAAAATGGCTGCTCTCGCATCACGATGGTAGTGCCAGGGGATGACCATGTAATTGAACAGATTATTAAACAACTGAACAAGCTCGTAAATGTTATTACTGTGCGCGATTTAACTAATATTCCCTGCGTAGAGCGGGAATTGATGTTGATCAAAATCAATGCTAGTCCTAGTAACCGATCGGAGGCGTTAGAAATTGCCCAGATTTTTCGCTCCCGCGTTGTGGATATAGCTGATGATGCTCTGATTTTGGAAGTTGTAGGCGACCCTGGTAAATTAGTAGCGATCGTGCAGATGTTACAGAAGTTTGGCATTAGAGAGATTGCCCGTACTGGCAAAATTTCCTTAGTGCGGGAGTCTGGGGTCAACACGGAACTGCTCAAAGCCTCCTAAATCCCTCATAAAGGTCGGAGTCGTGGTCTTCCTCGACTTCCCATGATCGTTGCTTTTTCGGAAACCCTCTCCCACAGGGTACTTCCCTCGCTGTGGGGGATTTTACCTTGCGTAAGTCCTGAGATTAGATAGAAAATCTGCTAAGAACTCTGTCGGCTTAGGATCGTTAAATAATAGATGATGGTTTTGTCTGATCTTTTGTTTGATGTTTGTTATCCATTCTTGGTCATTACCTAAACGAACGGCAATATCGATATAACTATCTAAGTCTGCGCCGATCGTTTCTGTCATACCCATTTGTTGGAGCATGGCGTAGGAATGGCGACCCCGCATAAATTGCCCAGGCATAGTCACGATCGGTAAGCCGCAGGCGATCGCTTCGAGGGTGGTGTTACCGCCAGACCACTCGATCGTGTCTAAAAAAACATCACTGGCTAAATTCAAACTTAGATAATCTGTTGGTGTTAAACGACGGACAAACAGACAATAGTCTTGCCAGTTTAGACCAAAACTATTAAAAGCATCCTTTAGTCTTTTTTGTAAGATGTGGGTTACCGCTTCACTGTGCATACTTTCGATAAAGACAAACCGCGATCGTTTTACTCTTTGTGCGATCGAGGGAAAGATAAAATCAAACTGCGGTAAATACTTATACAACGACTGACAAGAAAGATAAATCACATCATCTTCATGCAAATTAAAATCCTGACGGGGTTTGGGGCGGGCGGGCAAATCAGGGAAATTATAGGTAATGCCGATGCCTGGCAATCGGACTAACTTTTCGGTGTAATGGGCTTCGCCCCCGATCGGTTCCATCAATTCGCTAGAGAGGAAATAATCGATCGTGCTCAGTCCCGAAGTAATGGGATGTCCCCAGGCAAGGCATTGGATAGGGGCTAATTTGAGGGCGGCGATTCTATCTACTGTAGGACACATACCCACGTCGGTAAAAATGAGCACATCTAATTCATCTTGGACGATTTGCTGCATAATAGCTTCTAAGCTGCTAAAAATATGATGGAAACTGTGACAACAGCTAGCAATTTGTGTGGTGAAATGATCGGCTTTCTTCCCTGTAAAATAACCATAAATATCAAAATAGTGATGATCTAAATGCTCAAGCCAACCGCGGAATAACTTAGCAACTGTATGCTCCTTCCAAAACATGGATATAAAACCGATTTTTAATTTATGTTTATCTCCTTTTTTGCGATCGTTTTTTGTCCATTGGGGATAATTTTTTGTCATAATCTCGATCGATAGCCTGCCAAATTGCTGTTGTAAATCCCGATCGTTTTGCCCTTGATATTGTAAATAAAAACTGGTGATGGAACCTAAACCCTGCAAAGCAATTTTAGGACTGGCAGTCTCAACCCATTTAGTGATAGCGTTTAACCCCTGGATGAATCTTTGCCGCCATTGTTTAATGTCAGCTTCACTGCTATAAATTACGGGTAACATTAAGTGATAATTCCATAGAGCAATGGCATTATTACCATCGATCGTTATTGCTTTTTCATAACATTGCAGAGCTTCATTTGTCAGTCCCAGGTCTCGATAGGCATTACCCAAAACTGCTATAATTTCTGCCCATTCTGGTCTACACTCTAAGCCCTTTTCTAAGTAGGGAATTGCTTCCCTAAATCTGCCCCTGTTGCACAACGCATTGCCAAAATTAAGATAAACTTCGGCAAAATTAGGATTGATTGCAATTGCTTGCAAATAACACTCGATCGCCCGATCTATGTCCTGCAATTCCTGGTAAGCATTACCCAAATTACTGTAGGCTTGGTAATCCTTGGGGTTTAATTTAATTGCTTGTTGATGGTAAAAAGTGCCGATCGGGTTGGTTTTTATTTTGATAAACTAAGCCCAAATTATCGTAGGCAATGCCGCCTTGGGGGTTAATTTCAATTGCTCGCTCTAACACAGCGATCGCTTTTTCATAGTCCTCCCCTTGACGGTACAATACCCCCAAATTATTCAGAGCAGACCAAAGATTAGGTTGTAATTTAAGGGCGGTTTCATAGGCATCAATTGCTGACAACCGATCGTTAGAACTTTGATAAGCTAATCCTAAATTGACCCAGACTTGAGCGTAATTGGGCTGGAGTGCTAAACAGCGGTGATAGCTTTTAATTGCTGCTTCGTACTGTCTGTCTTGCCGGAGAGCTTCCCCTAAACTGTTGTGAAAATCGGCATTATTTGGGGCTATATTAACTGCCTGAGCAATTAACTCGATCGCTGTTTTGTGATCTCCTAATTGATGCGCCAGAATGCCAAACAAATGCCAGCCATCGGGTTGATGGGGGTCTTGGTTAATTGCCTGACGGTACAGTTGTTCCGCCTGGTTCCATTGCCCCGATCGGTGATAATTTAATGCCCTTTCTAATAACTCGCGGCTCATCCTTCAATGTCTAAATCCATGGCTGCCGAACCACCCCGTTCCAATTCCACCATCATCTTGTTTAACTGCCGCCAGATGAATGCCGCACTGCCGATCGTAAGCACAATGGCGATAGGATAAGCCAAATTGGGAGGGAAGCCAAAAATTTCTAAGCCCGCCGCCAAAAATACACCGATGGAGATCGCCATGCCCAGGTAGGGGACTTGGATCGGCGCACCGTTAATTTGTAAGATCGTTTTGCCAGAAGACCAAGCATTGACCCGATCGCGCAGAGAAACTTCAAAGGCTCTGCCGCAAGCAATGCCCGCTAGTAGTCCAGCGATAAATAGTAAGTAGGGAGGTTCGATCGGGTAATAATAAGACATAAAAAAGAAATAAATTGAATTTTAGTATAGGCTACTGCAAGCGCCAGCGCACCGAATCCCCATGGGAAGTTAAGCCCTCCACCGCTGTCAATGCCTCGATCGCTTCCCCTACTTCCCGCAGCGCCTCTTCGCTGTACTCAATCAAACTAGAATGCTTCATAAAGGTTTCTACCCCCAGGGGGGAAGCATAGCGAGCCGCCCCACTGGTAGGCAGGGTATGGTTGGGACCCGCCAGATAGTCCCCCACTGCTTCCGGCGTAAAATGTCCCATAAAAATTGCTCCCGCATGGCGGATCGATTGCACTAATTCCCAGGGTTCTGCTACTGCCAACTCTAAATGTTCTGGGGCAAATAAGTTAGATAGCTCTGCCGCCGTAGCCAAAGTTTCCGTCACGATCGCTACGCCGTTATTGACGATGGATTTTTCCAGTAATTCCTGGCGGGGATGGAAGCGAATCCTGTGGCTAATCTCCTCTGCCACCTGTTGGGCAAGCCGCGCCGAGGTAGTCAGTAAAATTGCCGCTGCCATGGTGTCATGTTCCGCCTGGGCAAGGAGATCGGCGCAGATGTGTACCGGATTAGCCGTTTCATCGGCAATCACCAAAACCTCCGAAGGACCCGCCAAAGAATCGATACCGACTACGCCATAGACCTGTTTTTTGGCTAAAGTGACATAGATGTTGCCGGGTCCCGTAATTACATCTACCTTGGGAATGGTTTCCGTGCCGTAGGCAAGAGCCGCGATCGCTTGGGCACCGCCTACACGATAAATTTGATGCACTCCAGCAATCTGCGCCGCCGCTAAAATACTGTGGGAGATGGTTTTGCTCGGAGGAGTGACCATGATAATTTCTTTTACCCCTGCTACTACCGCCGGTACAGCATTCATCAACACCGTGCTGGGGTAGGTGGCTTTGCCCCCAGGGATATAGATGCCAGCCCGATCGACTGGGGTATAACGCTTCCCTAAGACTACATTTTTAGGCTCAAAGGTGACCCAACTCTTGGGGATGCGATGGCGATGGAATTTGACAATCCGATCGTGGGCAAGATGCAACGCGCGGGCAAGTTCGGGGCTTAGTTGTTGATAGGCAGCATCTAGTTCCGCCCCCGTGACCCTGAGTTGATCTGCCGTGAGTTCAATGCCATCAAACTCAGCGGTGTAGTTGAGGAGAGCAGCATCACCCTTCCGCCGCACTGTCTGGATAATTTCGCTGACAGTCGCTTCGCGATTGCTCATTTGGTCATCATAGAGACGGTTAGCAATGCGTTTTAGTTCAGCCTCAGCATCTTGGAGGTTGGTCAAAATTCGCAACATACCATACACCGGAATGGGGATAA
>PHFO01000049.1 GCA_002861535.1 Cyanobacteria bacterium M5B4
CGGAATTTCGTTCAGTGGGGCGGAGGAAATAAGTCCTGCCAAAATTGAGCAAAGATGGCATTTTGTTCGATCATAAACAGGTCGTGGGGATCGGCTCCATCGACATGACGACTCATAATCCCAAATCCTCTTCTCTGATTGTATTGTTTGAGACTTAGGGTGGTGAATAGGGGCAGGGGCGATCGTAGAAACTGATCGAAATTAGTAGATGAATTCATTCTGGTGGTGAGGGCATTCACGATCGGTTGAATTTTAGTTGCTTCTAATTCTTCCGTACTGTTAATCCAGGCTTGTCGGAGTAATTCTTCCCTTTTACTAGGGTTATACCAGGCACTAATTAGCATTTCTTTTGGGGTTTGGGGGCGATCGATTATTGTCTGCAATTTTTCTCTTTTATCTTCGATCGTGTCTGCCAAGAAATCTGTTACAGGCTGTTTCACCGATCGCAATTCTTTAAGGGCATTAGGTGTGCCTAACCACCAATTTAATACGGCTAAATTAAGGTCTTGTTTGGTGGTTTGATAGAGTTTGGCTAATTCGGTCGTTACTGCAGGATAAAGCCCCTGCAGTTGCTGGTTGCGCCATAGAGGACTAGTGATAAATTGGGGATGATGCCAGCATTCTTGCACGATCGCTTTGATGCCAGCTTCGCTTTTGCCCTGCTGGATCAGACTCAAACCCAAGCCAAAATTGATAGAGGCTTTGCGGGGTAAAATCGCCAGGCTTGCCGAAACAGAGGTTCTGCTTCCGCCGATCGTCCTAAATTGTGTAACAGCCACGCCGATTGATGATAAGCAAACTCTTGATTAGGATTAGATTTGATTGATTTTTTTAGTATCTCTAGGGCTGTGTTTTGATATTTTTGCGCTAAAGTTTGATCGGTTTCATGCCAACCTCTCAGTCCCAAATTCCAACCCAACTGATTACTATAATAGGTTTCCCAGGGAGCAAGTCTCAGGGCATGATTTAGTTTGGTTTCAAACATTGCAAAGGCTTGATTAGCAACTTCGATCGTTGGTGCATTTTGATATTCTCTTAACTGAAAAAATGCCTGACTGGATAAATGCCAGGCTCGATCGATCGGGGTAACCCAAGCTATACCAATCAATAGTACCAGCCAGCCCATATAGGAGACAAATTTGCGGTATTTGTAGGGAAATATGACTTCTTTATGGTCACTCAGATCAAATAAAACTACTAAATAAATAATTAGGGAAATACTAATAGCGACTACATCTAATTGATAGTCCAAAATTCCCAGGGGAATGTACCCAAAGATACCGATAACTAAACAATCCCGCCAGTGTTAGGGGAGCCTTTAGACTGCAATAACAATCGTAAAATCAACAAACTACCCCACAGTAAAATTACCAGACCGATCAGACCTAATTCACTAAAAATTTGTAGGGGCACACTGTGGAGTTGAAATTCCATTTCTAGTTGCTGACCTGCCCATTCAGGACGAAACTTCTGATATAGTAGGGGCGTTGATCCTAGTCCCGCTCCTATCAGCCAGTGAGCTTTACCAATTCCTAGCGCTACCGCCTTTGTAATAGTGCGATACAAATTTTCGCTTTGCTCTCCACTAAATAAAATAGACCGGTAGTAACTATTACTAAGTACTAGAATTGATACCAATCCACCGCCAGCGATCGTTGCACCTAATGTTAAGCGCGATCGGGTCAATAGTAATAGTAAAAAGCTCGCAATAACTACGATCAAACTAATTAAACCAGGGAAAGAACTAGTGCTATAAATATCTATTAAGCCTAAAACAAAACCCCAGAGTCCCAACTGTCGCCAAAACCCCTTTTCCACCAAGGCTAAAGTGAATAATAAAGGTAAAGCTAACATGACATAGCCAGCAACATAATTACTATCTCCCGAGGGCATTGCATTATGTAAGTTGGCTTGATTTAGATCAAAATTACGAATAATACCCTCATTTTTTAAGGCTTGTAGTTGTTGCCAGTAGGGTAAAATTTTTTGCGTGATCCACAGGGATAGACTCTCTAAAATATAGGCTACTTGGAGCAGAGCTTGGTATTTTAATAGCCCGATCGGGTTGGCAGTAATTTGCAACTGTTGCCATAAACTATAACCGATCGTGATGAAGGCTAGACAAATGCCTCCCTGCCATATTGCCTGGGGCTTAAATGGGGCGAAAATGCAATTGAGCAAGACCGCTGTCATAAGGAATAAGACCCACCGATCGATGCCTTTGCCAAACAAATAAAAGGGTCTTTCTTGGGGATATAAACGCAATAAAAACAGGACGACAGTTAAAATTAGTCCACCCTGCCACCACAAAACAAAAGGATAGGCGATTAAGTGGGGGGTTAAAATCAAATTCTGCCAATAAATATCAGGCATTAAAGTTACTAAACCATAGAGTAACAGGGCGAAAAAATAAGAATTTTGCCAGATGCCATCTTAATAACTGACTAACCCCATAGCTAAATTACCATTTTTTATTACTAATCAAGCCCATTTAGCATGAAAATCAGGACTGATGTTGCTTTTTCTGAAACCCTCACCCTAGTCCTCTCAAGGATAGCGGCTAGGGTAAGGGGAATTTTGCCTCAGCGTAAGTCCTGGAAGAACTTAACTAATTAAAACCGATCGTTATGTGCTAACCTAGAAAAGTTGTTTTTATGTTTTTAGCCGTGCCGAAACTTAAAACTCGCCGATCGGCTGCTAAGCGGTTTCGGGTGACAGGAACGGGGCAACTAGTACGCCGCCGCGCTTCCAAGAATCACCTCCTGCAGCACAAGTCCACTGCCCGTAAAAATCGTCTATCTCAGCCCTCCCTCCTCGATGAAACAGACATCGATCGGGTATACGGCATGTTGCCCTACGCCAAGCGATCGAAACCAACCAAACCCCAGCAAGTAGAACAGAACCATGACTAGAGTAAAACGGGGCAACGTTGCCCGCAAACGCCGTAAAAAAATATTGAAGTTAGCCAAGGGATTTAGGGGTTCCCACTCTACTCTCTTTCGTACTGCTAACCAACAGGTAATGAAGGCACTCCGCAATGCCTACCGCGACCGGAGAAAGAAAAAACGGGATTTTAGGGGACTATGGATTGCCCGCATCAATGCCGCTGCACGGAGTCAGGGCTTAAACTATAGCCAACTGATCAACAAGCTCAAGAAAGCTAACATCCAACTAAACCGGAAGATGCTGGCGCAAATTGCTGCTAAAGACCCGGAAACTTTCACCCAGATTATCCAGGTGGCAAATCGCTCCTAGAGGACGCGGAGAATTGCTCCTACCTCTTGTAACGTAGGCAGCTCTTTGATTTTTGCTACTGATTGCCAGAAGTCTATCTCCCGGACACGGTGGGTAATGACAATCACTTGGGCAATGTCACCCGATCGGTTTTGCTGAAACACTGTCTCCAGGCTGACGCTGTACCTGCCAAAGATGGTGCCCAACTCACCGATCACCCCTGGTTGGTCTAGGGTAGTGAACCGGGCATAGAATTTGTTTTCCCTAGGGGCGACAACCTGGGCATAGCCGCTATGGGAGCAAGTCAGCAGGGGGTGTCCAGGACTAGACAACAGGGCGCAAACATTGATTAGGTCGGCAACAACAGCGCTGGCAGTGGCTCCCTGCCCTGCCCCTGGTCCCGCAAACACTACTTCTCCGATCGGTTCGCCGCTGATGGCAATGGCGTTGGTTACACCCCCAATGGCAGCTAGGGGATGTTCTACAGGGATAAGCATGGGATAAACGCCAATTTCTATGCCCTGGCTGACTAACTGAGCCCGGGCAATCAGCTTGATCACATACCCCAAGCGGCTGGCAGTGGCGATTTCTGTAGTAGAGACATGGCGGATGCCTTCTCGGCTGACTTCACTCAGGGGAATACGTTCACTGAAAGCAATACTAGCAAGGATGGCAATCTTATCGCAGGCATCAAAGCCGTCAATATCGGCGGTGGGATCGGCTTCGGCATAGCCTAATCTCTGGGCATCGGCTAAAATTTCGCTAAAATTTCCTCCCTCCTGGTGCATCCGACTGAGGATGTAGTTGGTGGTGCCGTTGATGATGCCTAAAATGCCAGTGAGACGGTTGGCACCCAAAAATTGCTTTAACACATTCACGATGGGGATGCCGCCGCCTACAGATGCCTCTAGCATGACGTAGACCTGGTGGCGCTTGGCGAGTTCAAAGATTTCTTCCCCGTGGCGGGCAAGGAGGGCTTTATTGGCGGTGACGATGTGTTTATTGTTCCCGATCGCTTGGAGGATTAGCTCTCGCGCTGGTTCTAGTCCCCCCATCACCTCCACAATAATTTGAATGCTGGGGTCGTTGACGATGGAGGCTAAATCGGTGGTAAAAGTCTGGGGATCGAGACCGACCGATCGGGGTTTAGTGGCATCGCGCACGCCGATGCGGACAATTTCTATCTCCTGGAGGAGGGGATGGCGACCACTGGGATCGGTAAGGATTTGTACTACCCCTGTTCCCACGGTGCCCATGCCCAACAAGCCAATTTTGATACTCATAGTGGTTTCTCCTCCAGCGCTACAATGATAACGCACCGATCGGTCAGTCCTGTGTCAGTTATAGAGATCAAAGTTGCTGCCAAAATCAATCCCTTTCTACAAATTGTGGCGGAACGCGCCGATGGCTATCACGACCTCAGTTTAATTTTTCAGAGCGTCGGCATTTGGGATAGCCTTGAATTATCCCCCAGCCAAGAGATTAGCCTCCTCTGTGACCATCCCGATTTACCCACCGATCGGTCCAATCTTGCCCTTAAAGCCGCCTACCTGCTGCAGGAAAAATTTCCCGGGCGGGGGGGCGTAGCCATCAAGTTAAGCAAACAAATACCGATCGGGGCGGGATTGGGGGGAGGTTCCGCCGACTGTGCTGGGGTCATAGTAGGACTAAATCACCTGTGGCAGTTAGGGCTGAGTAGAGAGGAATTGCAAACTTTGGCGGGGTCTTTGGGTTCCGATACAGCTTTTTGTGTCAGGGGCGGCACTGCCTGGGGCAGAGGACGAGGGGAAATTTTAACCCCCTTACCTACTCCCGACTGGTGGGTGGTAGTGTGTAAACATCGGGATTTGAGTATTTCTACGGCTTGGGCCTATCAAACCTACCGCGCCGGCAGATTTATCCTAGAACCCAAAACCAAAACGATCGATCGGTGGCAACAACCAGACCAATTAGACAATGACTTAGAGCGGGCAGTTTTGCCCCACTATCCCCAAATTGCCGAACTAAAACGATCGTTGCTGGAACTAGGAACACTGGGGGCACTGATGTCTGGTTCTGGGGCGGCCGTTTTTGCCGTAGTTGCCGATGCAGGAGCAGGGAGAAAATTAGTCCAGCAGATTCAAGCCCAATTTCCTACAGTAGATTGCTGGCTCACCCGAACGATCGGGGAGGGTATCATCATAGGGAATAGAACTTAGGCTGGGAAGTCCTATAAAAATTCCCCCTAATGGGATAGGGTCTCAGAAACCGACTCTTCCCCAGCGCTGGCGGGAAATCATGCCTAAAAGTACCCCAAATCCCTGTACAGTGTTAATGGGATGTATATGTCTGTATGAACGCCGAAAAAATTCTCAGGGAATATGCAACAGGCACAAGGGACTTCAGCCGCACAAATTTGATTGGAATCAATCTGTTTGGTGCCGATCTCCTGGGTGTGGACTTTAGCCGATCGGATGTCAGTAGGGCTAATTTCGTCCTGGCATTTTTAAGCAAAGCCAACTTCACCGGAGCCAAGCTCACTGGAGCCAGACTAGGGGGTGCTACCCTCAACCAAGCCGAAATTACTAACGCCAATCTCTCCGAAGCCGACCTCCATGGAGCTAGACTACAGCGGGTCAACCTCTTTGGCACTAACCTCGCCCTTGCCAACCTGATGGACGCAGACCTAAGTAGTGCCGACTTACGCAATGTCAATTTAAGGGGAGCAAACCTCAAGGGGGCAATTCTCACAGCAGCGAATCTGCGAGAAGAGCGGGGCTATCCTACCACAAGCCTAGCGCGGGCAAACCTGCAAAAAGCCGATCTAAGAGGAGCAAACCTGACGGGAGTGGATTTAACTGGGGCAGACCTGAGTGGAGCAAACCTGAATGATACCACCCTAGTGCGCGCCAATCTTAGGGGAGCCAACCTCCTCAATGCTGAACTCAAGGGCATCCAACTCGCCGAAGCCGACATCAGCGAAGCCAATCTGACTGGGGCAAACCTCACCGATGCTACCCTCACCCGTGCCAACCTCAGCCAGTCCAAATTAGACAAAGCCACCTTGAAACGCTCTTCCGCCAACCGTGCCAACTTTAGTAGCACCTCCCTCGTAGAAGCCGATTTAAGCATGGGCAACTACAGCGGCGCCGACCTCAGCCGTGCTAACCTGACCCGCGCCATTTTAAGGGAAGCCAGTTTTGTCGATGCCTATCTCGCCAGGGCAAATCTCACCGAAGCCGATCTGACCCGCGCCGTGCTAGAAAAAGCCGAAATCAGTGGGGCAATTTTAATGAATGCCATTCTCCAGGGCACGACAATGCCCGATGGTAGAACAAATAGTTAGGGGGAGTTATGGATTTTTGGGAAGAGATATACGCCGATCTAGAAAAACGGGAAGACATCCATCGCATTAAGAAGCTAATTTTATTCACCTGTCACGATTTCTGGGCAGATGAAAGCTATGACCTCGATGCGACCCCGATCGGGGATTTAATCCGCGAAATGCTAGAGATTATTCCTAGCTTGTCAAAGCTCAAAGAATTACTAAATACCCATGTCAAAAAACTAAACAAACAAGCAGAATACTACCTTGCAGCGGACATGATTATTGACACGATCGGACCTATTTATGCCGGTCGAGAGCAAGAAGAAAGCGAAAATGAATTAGAAGAAGACACAAACTATACGATTACTCCCGATGACACCAATGCCGAAGTTGTCTACTACGAAGACTCGGAATATGACTATCATCAACTTGCCGCTCCCGAGAAGTTAAATTACATTCCCCGTCCCTTTGAATTGCGTGCCGAAATTGCCCGCCAGGTCAGTCCCCTCCAGGCAAAAATTTTATTATTCTCTGCCCTTCATTTTAAGTTTAATCCCCAAGATCGGGACTGGTCCCAACTAAGCGCCTACATTTTAGATGACCTATTACTGCAACTTCTGCGCAAGTGTGATACTTTTGCCGTCTTAGAAGCCAAGCTACAAGATACGGCGGCTAAACTCCCCAACCCCGATGAAAATCGCTACGTGGGGGCAGTAATCGCCAGTGCCATGAAACCCCTCTACGAGGGTACTTAAATTGAAATTCCGTGCCATCTGACTAAGAACCTGTGACGGGTAAATAGTAAAATTATCCCTTCGTTTTGGTAACAAAAAATATCCTAACCTCAATTACAAATGCAGAATGATTTATTAGTTATTGTCGACCAAACCGATCGGGAAATTGGCGTAGGTGACAAAATGTCCGTTCATCTTTCCGGGCAATTACATCGGGCTTTTTCTATCTTCGTTGTCAATTCCCAGGGAGAGATTTTATTACAACAACGAGCATCAGACAAATATCATTCCGGCGGTCTATGGACAAATACTTGCTGTAGCCATCCCCGTCCAGGAGAATTAGTCATGGCCGCTGCCCATCGACGCTTACAGGAAGAAATGGGCTTTGATTGCGAGCTAGTAGAAATATTTAGCTTTATTTACTATGCCAAACTCGATCGGGGTTTAATTGAGCATGAATACGACCATGTATTGCTAGGAAAATTTGATGGCTCGCCCATAATTAACCCCTTAGAAGTAGAGAATTGGCGTTGGATTGATGCTAAGACTTTAGAACAGGAGATTGTCGATCATCCCGATCGGTTTACCTACTGGCTTCAAGTTTGTTATCCCCAATTTTTACATTACCTATGAACATTCCTGAAATTTTAACCAAGCAGAGACAATATTTTAGTACCGGTGTAACTCAGAGTTTGACCTTTCGGCTCCAGCAATTAAAATTACTGAAAAAACTGATCCAGGAGTACCAAGACCAAATTATTACCGCCCTCCAACAAGACCTGGGCAAACCTAAATTTGAAGCCTATGCCAGTGAAGTTTTAATCCTCCTAGAAGAGATCAATTTTGTCTTAAAAAATCTTCCCCAATGGATCAAACCCCAGACAGCCAAAACATCTCTAGGACAGTTCCCTGCCCAGGGTTTGATTTATCCCCAACCCCTGGGAGTAGTATTAATTATTTCGCCTTGGAACTATCCGTTTCAATTACTAATTAGTCCCCTGATCGGCGCGATTGCAGCAGGCAATTGTGCTGTCCTTAAACCTTCAGAACTAACTCCTTCTGTTTCCAGCTTAATTGCTAAAGTGATCGGAGAGAATTTTCAACCCGGTTTGGTTACCGTAGTGGAAGGAGGAGTAGAAACCAGTGAAGCATTACTAGCAGAAAAGTTCGATCATATCTTTTTTACCGGCAGCACTAAAGTTGGTAAAATTGTCATGGCAAGTGCGGCTAAACATCTCACCCCTGTTACTTTGGAACTAGGAGGCAAAAGCCTTGCATCATCGATCGGGATGTAGACATTAAAGTTGCCGCTAAGCGGGTTGTATGGGGAAAATTTTTTAATTGTGGACAAACTTGTATCGCTCCTGACTATGTTTTAATCCATGAAGCCATCTATCCGGAATTCAAGATAGCCCTAACAGAAGCAGTCCGAGAATTCTATGGCGATGATCCCCAACAAAGTGCCGACTATGGTCGTATTATTCATGAGCGCCATTGGCAAAGATTAGTTAACTTCTTAGGAACAGGGGAAATAGTTATAGGGGCAACCACGATCGGGAAAATCTCTACATTGCCCCCACAATTATGGAGCAAATCACTTGGGACAGCCCCATCATGCAGGAAGAAATCTTTGGTCCCATTTTGCCTTTGTTAAGCTACACCGATCTAAATGACGTGATCTTAAAAATTAACGATCGGGGTCGTCCCCTCGCCCTCTATTACTTTTCCAATAATCAGAAACATCACGAGAAAATTATCCAATCCATCCCCTTTGGTGGTGGTTGCATCAACGACACGATTATGCACCTATCTAGCCCCTACCTACCCTTTGGCGGCATCGGCGACAGTGGTATGGGCAGGTATCACGGCAAATTTACCTTTGACACCTTCACCCACTACAAAAGTATCCTAAAAAAATCCTTTAGATTTGATCAACAATGGCGCTATCCCCCCTATAAAATCAACCTTAACCTGCTTAAATGGTTTATCTAACTAACAGGACTTACGTTGCTTCCTTTCTCCTCCTGAGGGATGAGGGGGATTTTCCCCTCACCGTAAGACTTGACCATAAAAAAAGAGAGGAATTATCTCCTCCCCTTAAATCTAACTTAACTAATAGTCAAATTAGAAGGTAAAAGTAGTGCGTAAAGAACCGATCGTGATCGTGCTATTTTCACTATTGTTGTTAGGATTGAAAATAAACTGCAAATCAGGCGTAATCGAGATGTTTTCAGAAACAGCAAATCGATAGAACAACTCCAGGTTAGTCTGAGTAGAATTGCCGACCTGATTTTCAATAAAAGGCTGACCTACAGCAATAGCAAGCATATCATTGCGACGGAACAGATCAGGGAAAGCTAACCCCGCCATCCAAGTCTGGGGAGAAAGACTGCTGACCGGTACACCTTTGTTAATGAAACCATCAAAGCTGGGGTTAACAATACCAGAGGTACGGCTATCCAGAGTGCCAAAGCCGTAGCGCCCAAAGAAAGCCACCTTTTTAGAGAATGCCCACTCTAGGTTTACGCCGCCGCTGTTGACCGTGACATTGTTAACAGAAGCATTGGTGTACTGCAAACGCAGAGCAAAATTCTTTAACTCGCCATCCTTGTCCTTAGGAGCAAACTCAATTTCAAAAGTGCCTTGGTAGGGGTCGCCGGTTAAACCACGATTGATCCCGCCACCAGCAGCAGGCTGATTGGCATTTGCCGCCACATAGACAGCGCGGAGACTGATAGCACCGCCACCAGGATTCCAATCTAAAACTGCTCCAGAACCGGCATCTACAGGGAAAATCAGGGGATTATTCGTAAAGAAGAGACTAGAGAAGTCAACGGCTTCATTGTTAGCAAAGCTGTTAACATCAACATGGTCGCTAACAGACATCTTTGCGCCCAAGGATACCTTAAAGTTTTTGGTCAGGGGGAAATCATAGCGCAGAGTATCGAGGGCAAAATTAGGACCTTCCCCGGCGTAAGCCAGACCATAGCTACTGAAGCCAATGTTGCCGATGTTAAAGGCAGGGTCAACAGCACCTAGAGCAGATTGGGGTCCATCACCACCATTTCCACTTACCAGGCGAGTTAGTAATAAATCCTTGCCGGTAAAAGAGGTATTAAAGTCTAGGTATACCCTAGCGTTAGCTGTAACGTTGGTAGAGCCGCCTGGCAAGAGGGTTGCAGTTTTACCGTTACCAGTATTCCTAATAATGTCAGAACCAAAGGTAGCACCATTACTACCGCCGCCAAAACCAAAAATAACTTCTCCCCCCAGCTTAGTAGTGGTGGAGAATTGTTGTTTTTCCAGTTGCGCCACTTTGGTTTCTAGGCTATCAACTCTACCCTTGATGGCAGCAAGCTCGGCGGCAAATTCTTCTTGGAGACGTTGCAGGGTTGCCAGGTCTTCCTTGCTGACCTTGTCGGCTAGACCTGCCGAAATCACTTCGTTGATCTTGTCTAAACAGGCATTCAAACCGGCAGCAAATTCGTAGCGGCTCAGTGCCCTTTGTCCCCTATAGGTGCGATCGGGGTAGCCTTCAATACAACCGTAGCGCTCTACCAAAGACTGTAGCGCCGAAAATGCCCAGTCGGTGGGCTTAACGTCAGATAATTCAGAAACGGAAGTAACCTGGGCTACTTCTTCTGGGGTTCCAGTTACCTGAGTGCCGTTTAATTCATTTACCTTCTCCAGGATTTGCCCTGCAGATGAGCCAATCATTTGGGCTTGGGCACCAGAAGCAATTGACAAAACTGCTGCTGCAACTCCTAAACCACCTACCACTGTAAATTTTTTCACCATAATCACTCCTCAAGAGTCACAACTCTAAGATAACGCAAATAATACTAGAAATTTAGCTGATCTGGATAGATAGGGGGTAACTTTTTCCGCTGATTTCTAAAATTGTCTACCCTACGGGATGGACGAAACTGGGGCATTAGTTCCATCTGCCCAGGGGCTAGTTGGGAATGGGTGCATTTTGACACTAATCTTGATTTGATTGTTTGTTACCATGAATAAACATGAAGAAAAAAGACAGATGTCATGAAAGAACAACTCCTTGCTCTAATTAAGCCCTATTTTGGCAATGTGGATTACCTAGAACTGCGCCTGGAACAGAGTGAATCGACTCTAATTTCTTTTCAGGGAAAGGAGTTGAGTGCGGTCGATCGCAATTTGGGGCTGACTGGGGGTATTCGTGCTTGCCATCGGGGCGGATGGAGTTTTGTTACTTTTAATAGTTTGGAGAATATCCAACAACGGATTGAGGCTGCTATCAGCCAAGCTAAATTGGTGGGTAAGGAAACTACTCAGCTTGCCCCGATCGCGCCGGTTGTGGATGATGTGCGGGTAGCGATTAAGGATGACCCCAGGGGTTATGGTTTGCAAGAAAAGAAGGAATTGCTGGGCTATTACAATGATTTGTTGTTGGGCTATGACCCGCGCATTCAAACTACGATGACGGGCTACCGCGATCGGTTTTCTACTACCTATTTTGTCAATTCCTTGGGTACGGCTCTCTGTCAAGAACGCTTGGATGTATCGGGTCGGTTTGGCGTGGTTGCGCGCAATGGGGTGGTGCGCCAGGGTTTTGAGTCGCTCCATTCCCGATCGGATTTTGGTGTATTGCGCAACCGTGAGGAGTTGGTGTTGGGGGCTGCTAAGAGGGCGATCGAGCAGTTGGAGGCTAAGCCAGTTAAAGGTGGGCAGTATACGGTTATTCTCGATCCTATTTGGCGGGGGTATTTATCCATGAGGCGTTTGGTCATCTATCAGAAGCGGATTTTGTCTACGAAAATCCCCGCATGCAGGAAATTCTTACCCTGGGCAAACCGATCGCTATTCCTGAGTTAAATGTGGTGGATGATGCCACGGTGCCTGACTTGCCGGGGACGATGGTTTACGATGACGAGGGTGTTCCTGGGCAAAGGAAATATCTAATTAAAGAAGGGATTTTGACCCAGCGGATGCACAATCTGGAAACGGCGGGCAAAATGCAGGAATCACCTACGGGCAATGCCAGGGTTTTGAATGCTTCCTATCCCCCGATCGTGCGCATGACTAATACGGCGATCGAGTCTGGCAGTTATAGTTTTGAGGAGATGCTCCAGGGCATTGATCTGGGGGTATATGCGGTCAAGATGTTGGGAGGGCAAACCAACGGCGAGATGTTTACCTTTGCGGCGGCGGCGGGGTTTATGATCCGCGATGGACAACTAGCCGAGCCGGTCAGTGATATTACCCTCAGTGGCAATGTGTTCCAGACCTTAAAGGATATTGACGCGATCGGGGCGGACAGCACCTATGCCTACGGTGGTTGTGGCAAAGCCAATCAGGTGGGGCTACCCGTCAGTGTAGGCGGTCCCCATGTGCGCATCCGCAATGTGATCGTGGGGGGCAGATAGGGAAGCGCGGGTGGACTTGCGCGTGAGGGGATGAATTTCATCGATGCCTGGTTGTTGCAAAAATAACTGCCGCAACCGATCGGTGAGTCCCACTGCCATAGTGAAGTCTGCTCCTTTAATGCTTTCTAGCCGATCGAGTTCTACTTCTGCCCAGTTAGTGGCTCTGAGGTCTGCCCCCTCCAGGTTTGCTCCTTCTAGACGGGCTTGAGCTAGGTTTGCTCCTGCCAAAAAGGCATAGCGCAGATCGGACTGACTCAGCCTGGCTCCCCTCAAATCAGCCCCCTGCAGATCCGCCCCGCCCAGGTAAGCCCCCAAAAGACTAGCGGATGATAGGTCTAAAAACCGCAAATTAGCCGTATTTAGTTGAGCGCCGTTTAATATTGCTCCCGGACCGAGCATTCCCACCGATCGGTAGTTAAAGCCTTCGGGGAATTGGGTAAACCGGTCATAGATTGCCCCCTGCCAGCGACAGTCAATAATAGTTGCCCCCCGTAAATCTGCCCCCCTCAGGTCGGCGCGGAAAAAACAAGTACGATCGAAAATAGCCGATCGCAGGTCTGCCCGTTGTAAGTTGGCGGCTCTGAGGTCAGTGTGGGCAAAATTGCCATTAGAGAGGTCTGTGCCCTGGAAATTTGCCTGAATTAAAACGTCATAGCTCCAGTCATGGTGGGTTATTTTGCCACCGGCGGCAAGAAATCTGTAACGGTCTTGTTTCATTTTGGCGCTTGAATGAAATGAAGCCCAATTAGTATAACCACCATCTAGATCATCTGCAATTAAAGTAACCTGAGTGCTGCAAAAATCAGGACTTACGTTGCTTTTTCTGAAACCCTCACTCTCCTTCGGCTGCACTCAGGAAACGGGAGAGGGAACTAGAAGAAATTGCCCTTCGAGGGACGGGGAAAATTACGATCTAAATTGGCTTACATCGGGGATCATCAGGATTTTTTTCGCAGTAACAATTGGGTTCCTGTTCAAAGGTGCATTCTTGTTTTGGAGAAAAGGTTAATGCCCAAATTACAAACCCGATCGCTAACACAATTGCCCCTAGTGCGCCGACAATCCACAGCCAAGGTAGCCTAGCTTTTTTGGCGATGGGGGCGGTCAATCCCAAACTTGTATCACCAAATGCGGTCTGTAAAGCGGCTGCTAGAGCCAGTGCCGTAGGAAAACGCCGATCGGGGGACTTTTCCAAACAACGCATCACGATCGCTTCTAGGGAAGCAGGGATATGTTGACAATCGGGCTGTTCTCTCAGGGGAATGGGAGGGCGACTAAGGTGGCATCGCATCCATGCCTGCATTTTCATGTTGCCTTCAGCCGTCAAACCAAAGGGGTCTAACCCACTTAACATTTCGTAGAGCATTACTCCCAAACTGTAAATATCAGAAGTAGGTCCGATCGGTTCTACCCTAATTTGTTCGGGGGAAGAATAATGGGCAGTACCCAGGAATAAACCCTGCTGGGTTTCGGCAATTAAACTGCCAGCCACCTGCATTTCACTACATACTTTAGCGATACCAAAATCAAGAATTTTGACTAATTCTCCCATGCCACTTTCCACCAGAAAAATGTTTTCTGGCTTTAGATCGCGATGCACGATCGATACCTTTCTGCCCTGGTATTCAAAGCCTTCATGGGCTACCTGTAACCCGCTACAAATTTGAATAGCAATCTTGATCGCCCGATCGGGTTCTAATCTGCCTTCTTCAATTAAAACACTACTCAAACTTCTACCCTCTAGGTATTCCATGACATAATAGGGGTAGCCATCTTCCGTAAAACCAGAGTCAGTTACTTGCACAATATTTATGCTAGAAAGGGCTGCACAAACCCTAATTTCTTGATCGAATCTGCGGCGGATACTTTGATTTTCTGCCATCCTCTCTTTTAATAGTTTGAGGGCAACTAATTTATGCTGAAATAAAATATCTGATGCTAAAAATACCTGCCCCATGCCTCCCTCTCCCAACGATCGTTCGATCCGGTAGCGGTTCCCAATAATGCCTTGGGCGGTACTCATAAGTAAATTAAATCCTAACAGTGGTTCTATTGTACGATGAATAGGTATTCTTTCTAATCTATCTAGCCAATTTTCCTATGCGGTTTTCCCGATCGCCATTTCTGGCATTATGAGTTTGCCACTAAACTAATGACTTGCCCATGCAGACAATCATCATTACTGGAGCTTCTTCAGGGATTGGACGGGCTACTGCCCTTTACTTTTACGAACGGGGTTGGAATGTGATCGCCACCATGCGACAACCAGAAAAGAGTGATCTACCAAAGTTAGATAGACTCCATTGTTTTAAGTTAGATGTAAATGATCAACAAACGATCGATACAACAATTCAACAGACGATCGAGGCATTTGGTACGATCGATGTCTTGGTGAATAACGCCGGATTTGGCACTGTAGGAGCCTTTGAGTATGCCAGTGAAGAACAAGTATTACAACAATTTCAGACTAATGTATTTGGTCTAATGCGTCTTACCCGATCGGTCTTACCGCATTTGCGCCAGCGAAGACAGGGCATAATCATCAATGTATCTTCTGTTGGTGGCAGAATTACCTTTCCCTTTTATAGTCTTTATCACAGCACCAAGTGGGCAATAGAAGGCTTCAGTGAATCTTTGCAATACGAACTCGCCCCCTTTGGCATTAAAGTAAGACTGATCGAACCAGGGGCAATTAAGACAGACTTTTACCATCGTTCGCAAATGTTACTTGTTAGACCAGACCTCAAAGTCTATGACGACTATCAAACAAAAGTGCTAAACAATGTGGCTGAGGTTGAGAAAAATGCGCCGCCCCCTCAAATTGTCGCTCAAACTATCTTTCAAGCAGCAAATGATAAAACCGATCGGTTGCGTTATAGCGTCGGCGACCAGGTACCTTTGTTATTATTGCTCAATCGTCTTTTGCCCCATAGCTGGTTTAGAAATATCATCAGCAATATTTTAGAAAAAGACAGTCTTGCATAAGCATAATGACAGAACTTACGCTGAGGAAAAATCCCCCTCATCCCTCAATCTCTTCTCCCACAGGGGGGACCCTCTCCCTTTTTGGGAGAGGGTTTCCGAAAAAGCAACGTAAGTCCTGTAATGAAATATCCCCAGAGTTGATATTAAGTATTG
>PHFO01000050.1 GCA_002861535.1 Cyanobacteria bacterium M5B4
CTCTAATTTATCATCGCGATCGATTACGGCACGGCTATGTCTAACGATTGGAAATGGTCTACCCCCCCTCAAGAAGGGGGGTTTTTACTCGCTGGGGGACGCGATCGATTGGAAAGTTATCTTCTACTGCCCAACTCTAAGTAAACTCGCTCTCCCCCTTGCAACCCCGAGAGAATTTGGGTCTGTTGTCGGATGGTTAACCCGATCGTGACTGGTCTGAACTCTGGCTGTCTTTGTCCTTCTTGGGCAATGTAAACCCCGTTTTGCCCCCCCTGGGTCACGATCGCTACGGTCGGTACCACGATCGCTTGGGGAATTTCCTTGCCCTTTAGTTTTAGTTCCACATTCATACCCGATCGGAGGCGGTCTGTTCCCGAAATTAGATCGATACGAACTTGAAAAGAAGTGACGTTTTGTTGTACTACTGCTTCTGGGGCAATGAGACGGACTTTGCCCTGGTACACTTCATCGGGGAAGGCATCGGCAATAATTTCTACCGCTTGCCCGATCGTTACTTGTCCAATATCCACTTCAGGGATTTCGGCTAAAATTTCTAGCCCCCTCGCCAAAGCAACGACAGAGGTAGAAGTGGCGGAACTGGTGACGGAGGCGGTGGTAGTAGGGGTGACAAAAGCACCCACATTGGTATATTTTTGGCTGATGATGCCGTCGAAGGGAGCGCGGATCAGGGTGTCTTCTAACTGTACCTGGGCAGCTTTGAGGCGGGCTTCTGCTTCCTCTAGTTGGGCTTGGGCTTGGGCTATATCCTCCGGGCGGGAACCATTGATGAGGCGCTCTAGTTGTTTTTGCCGATCGCGTAAGTTTGCCTCGGCGGAGTCGGCATCGGCAATGATTTCGTCCAACCGATCGCGGGCAATTACCCCCTGCTTAGCTAAATCTTGAAACCGATCGAGGCGTTTCTGGGCAAGGTCGCGCCTGGCTCTTGCCGCCTCTACCTGAGCCTTAGCCGCGTTGATGTCCTCGATACGGGAACCGTTGCGCAGTCGTTCTAAATTCGCTCTGGCACTGCTCACGGCGGACTGGGCTTGCAAAATTTGCGGTTCAATGCTGCTGCTATCCATCTTGGCGACAATCTGCCCCGCTTCTACTCGGTCTCCTTGCTCCACTAAAAGTTCAACCAACTTACCCCCCACCTTGGGACTGAGGTTGACGGTCTGGATCGGGACTACTTTGCCACTGGCATCGATCGTCACTGGCAGGGTGACCTGCTCCACCACGATCGTGTTACCCTCGATCGGGCGGGACTTGCGATTAGAGCTGAGCAAGATAAATACCACCACAGTAGCGATCGTGGCTCCTGCCAATATCCAGAGGAACAGGCGATTTTTTCTTTCCGTTTTGAGCACAGTTGCCATACTATTTGACTGTAGCTTAGTTGAGTCTATCTAAAATTCGGGCATTCCGGGAAAATTTAACACCTTAGAACTAGTGCTAGACTTGTTACCGTATCCCGATCGGGGTAGGGCACAAACAAGCTGATTAAATCAAATACATGGGTAGTAGTTTCGGGCATTTATTTCGCATTACCACGTTTGGGGAGTCCCACGGCGGCGGCATTGGTGTCATCATTGATGGCTGCCCCCCCCTGTTAGAAATTACCCCTGCAGAAATTCAGCGGGAACTCGATCGGCGCAAACCAGGACAGAGCAAAATTACTACCCCCCGTCAAGAGGACGACCGCTGTGAAATTCTATCGGGACTATTTGAGGGCAAGACCCTGGGCACCCCCATCATGATCCTGGTCAAAAACCGCGATGCCCGCAGTCAGGACTACAGCGAAATGGCGACCAAATTCCGTCCCTCCCATGCCGATGCTACCTATCAAGCCAAGTATGGCATCCGCAATTATCAGGGGGGAGGCAGAGCCAGCGCCAGGGAAACGATCGGTAGGGTAGCCGCCGGTGCCATTGCCAAAAAAG
This sequence comes from Cyanobacteria bacterium M5B4, assembly GCA_002861535.1. GTDB lineage: Bacteria > Cyanobacteriota > Cyanobacteriia > Pseudanabaenales > Pseudanabaenaceae > M5B4. The sequence goes on from PHFO01000050.1 coordinate 1,941, forward strand.
TGCTTAAACAGTTTGCCCATACCGAGATTCTCGCCTACGTTACCCGCATCAAAGACATCAGCGCGCAAATTGACCCCAGCCAAGTCACCCTAGAACAAGTTGAAAGTAATATCGTCCGTTGTCCTGACCCGATCGTGGCAGAAGAGATGATCAAAGCGATCGAGACCGTGCGCAGAGAGGGCAACTCCCTGGGCGGTGTCATAGAATGCGTCGCCCGCAATGTGCCTGTCGGACTAGGAGAACCCGTATTTGACAAGCTAGAAGCCGATTTAGCCAAGGCAATTTTATCTCTACCTGCCACCAAGGGCTTTGAAATTGGCTCCGGTTTTGCTGGCACCTATCTCACCGGCAAAGAGCACAACGATGAATTCTATATGGAAGGGGACAGAATCCGCACCGTCACCAACCGATCGGGAGGCATCCAAGGAGGCATCAGCAACGGCGAGGACATTATTTTACGGGCGGCCTTTAAGCCTACTGCTACTATATTGCAAGAACAACAAACCGTTTCCGTCACCGGGGAAACTACGACCCTCACCGCCAGGGGCAGGCATGACCCCTGTGTACTGCCCAGAGCCGTACCAATGGTAGAAGCCATGGTAGCCCTGGTTTTGTGCGACCACTTCCTGCGCCAACGGGCACTAAATCCGGATTTTTGCTAATTGCCCCATTTGTTCTAATTGATAAAGGCTGGCAAATACCCCCCCTTAGCCAACAACTCAGCTTGGGTACCCATTTCAATCAGTTCCCCCCGCTTGAGCACCAACACCCGATCGACATGGCGCACAGTCGAAAGACGGTGGGCAATAATAATTGCCGTGCGATCCTGCAACAATTCTGTCAATGCCTTTTGAATCAAAAACTCCGTACCTACATCCAAGCTGGCGGTAGCTTCATCCAAAATTAAGACCCTGGGGTGACGCACCGCCGATCGGGCAAAGGCTAACAATTGCTTCTGTCCCGCCGATAGGTTAGTACCCCGCGCCCGCACTTCCGTAAAATAACCCCTAGGCAAGTCTTGGATAAACCGATCGACATTCATTTGCCGACAAGCCTCCTCCACCTCAGCCAGGGAATAATCATCCCCTAAGGTGATGTTAGTAGTGACATCCCCCGAAAACAAGAAGGGGTCTTGTAAAATCACCCCCACATAGGTACGCAACTCCCGCTGGGTTAAATGGCGAATATCCACACCATCGATTAAAATTCTGCCCTGCGTCGGTTCATAGAGCCTGGATAACAACCGCACGATCGAACTTTTGCCCGAACCCGTAGGTCCTATTAAAGCCACCTTTTCCCCTGGGGCAATCGTAAAATTCAGGTTTTTTAACACGTATTCCCCTGGCTTGTAAGCAAAAGACACATCCTCAAAGCGAATTTCCCCCCTCCCCTCCACCGGTAAAGATACAGGATGGATGGGATCACGAATATCGATCGGTTCCGACATAATCAGGTGGATGCGTTCGATCGCAGTAAAACCAGACTGAATCACCGTAAACTTTTCCGCCAACTGCCGCAGAGGCGTAAACAGACGCTCCGCGAACAAAATAAAAGCCGACAATTCCCCAAAGGTCATGACCCGACTGAGAATCTGTCTACTGCCCAGCCACAATACCCCCGCAATGCCAATCAAAGAAATCCATTCCAAAGTGGCAGACACCGCCGATTCATGGAAGATCGTTTTATTTATTTCCTGGTTGTAGCGCTGATTTACCTGCTCATGATAACGACGATTGTAGTCTTCGCGGCGAAACAACTGCACCACATTGATACCAATGATGTTCTCCTGCAAAATAGAGTTTAATTCTGACAGATGCTCCCTTGCCTTGAAGTTCGCCGATCGGTATTGCAACTGAAAATAAATGATCAAACCAGCCACTGGGAAAATCAAACTAATCAATAACAGAGCCAAATCCCAGCGCAATAACAACATCACCACGATCGTGACAATAATAATGGCAACATCGCTAAAAATTCCCACCGCTCCCGTGGCAAACACATCCCCCAGAGCTTCCACATCCCCCGTCAGGCGCGTAATTAGTTTGCCCACCGGCATCCGATCGAAAAAACTAGTAGAAAGAGAAGTGACATGATGAAATAAATCTTGACGAATATCTGCGGTAATTCTTTGTCCTACCTTTTGCACTAAATAACCCTGCACACCGGTAAAGACCAGACGAACAACAACAGAAAGAAAAAAGACCAAACAAATTTGATAAAACCAGACCTGATCCCCACTTTGAATAGGACCATCGATCGCCTGTTGCACAATTACAGGCTGAATCGCCTCCACCAAGGCAATGGGGACTAACAAACCTAAAGACAAACGAAAATCCCGCAGATAGCGTCTGCCATAGGGAACTAATTGTTGAAATAACTGCCAATCATTCGAGGCAGAGGGACGAATTTCCATAGAAGGGGGAGCAAAACTTACTACCCCATCCTAGCCTAGTCCATATCTCTACCACTGGGGTTACGGCTGGGGTCACTATTGAGAAAACCAAACACAAACAGTGATACAAAGAATATAACTACGATATAAACAACTATTTTTAAGGTCAGCATGGAACATCATCTCCCAATGGATATTAAAGCTTTGCCCAATTTATCATAATTTTGTGCGTAAGTTAGGGCGTTACTGGTATCTGCGTTTACGTCGGCGCAGTAATCCCGATCGGCTGGCGCGGGGACTGGCAGCGGGGGTATTTGCGGGGATGTTTCCCCTGTTTGGCTTGCAGATGATTTTGGCTGTTTTGCTCTCTACCTTGATCAAGGGCGATCAATTACTAGCTATGGCAGGCACTTGGGTCAGTAACCCTTTCACCTACCTGCCTCTGTTTACCTTTAATTTCCAGGTGGGGCGGTGGCTCATCCAAGCCAAATTAGAGTTTATCTATCCCAATTCCTGGGCAGAAACCCTGAATTTGGGCAGACAATTTTTGCTGGTTTGGTTTGCGGGCTGTTTAGTTGTCGGCGCGATCGGGGCATTGGTAGCTTACCTGGGGGGGCTATGGTTCTTTCAGCATATCCGCAGGCAAAATTATTCTGGTCAAGTCAAGTCCGGCGGGGGGAATAAAGCATAAACATCTCGGCAGAACTGCCGAAACCGATCGGCTAGTTGACTAGAAGGTAAATACTGCCCCCTATATTCCCAATTACCGATCGTGGAAAAACTCCACTGCTTGCCCTGGTAACTGAAACCGCAGGCATCGATCCCGATCAGCACATCCCCCTGAAAGCGCAACTGCACCAAAATACAGCGGCTAGAAATACGCTGATTGATGCCGGGGAAAGAAAAACTCAGATCGATCGATTCAGGATCAAGATTACTTTTGGTCTCAGGGTCATTGGACCAGGGGCTGAGGTCAGCCTTGGCATCGGGGAACTGTTGCCGAAACAGATGGATTACCGTAGCCATTTTACTGGCTAATTCGATGGAAGCTACTTTTTCCGTTGCGTTCATGGAGTCAGTCTGGTTTCATCTCAGACCATGATAGCTCCTAGTCCTAAAAATAAAGTCTGCTTTACTATTGCACTTATTGGTTTAGTTGTGTTAAGCTAGCCAAGCAATCTCTAAGCCCCCATCGTCTAGAGGCCTAGGACACATCCCTTTCACGGATGCGGCACGGGTTCGAATCCCGTTGGGGGTATAGTCAAGAGGGTAAAACCATGGCTCGTTATCCAGGACTTTCTAGTGAGGCATTCCGCCATCCCCTTGATCGGCAGGCGGAGCAGGCTCTCCGCAGTGTGCCTGGTTTTGACCTATTGGCAACGAAGTTTGTTGAATTTTTCTCCGAGCGCCCCCAGTACATTTACAATCTGGGCAATTACGTCCAAGTTGGTCCCAGGCAGTATTCCACCCTCTATCAAATGTTCCGCGACTGTGTCGCCAGTCTGGATGTATCGCCGGAGCCGGTTCTATTTGTGGCCCAGAGCCCCGTGGTGAATAGTTATTCCCTGGGCAAGGAGAAGCCCTATGTAGTAGTCAATTCCGGGCTATTGGATTTGCTCGACGAGGCGCAAATTAAGACGGTGTTAGCCCATGAACTGGGGCATATCAAGTGCGAGCACACGGTGCTAATTTTGATGGGGATTTGGATGGGGCAGATGATCACAGCCATCAGTGAGGCGACCCTGGGACTGGGACAACTGGTAAGTACGGGGGTGTTGTTAGCCTTCTATGAATGGCGGCGCAAGGCGGAGTTATCTGCCGATCGGGCTGCTTTGTTGGTGATGGATGAACTGGAGATCGTGCAAACAACGATGATGCAGGTGGCGGGAGGGAGTCACAAATTTCGCCATGAGCTGAGTCTGCTAGAGTTTAACCGCCAGGGGGAGCAGTACCAATCCCTAGACAGTGACAACCTCAACCAGGTCTATAAGTTTTTGCTCTACAACGATCTACTTTCTATGTTGAGTCATCCCTTCCCTGTGGAGCGGCTGACTTTTTTGGCGGAATGGTCCCGATCGGAGGAGTTAGCCCAGATTCAGCGCGGCAACTACAGCCCCAGTCGAGAGGGGGCTGTGGATGTCTCTCCTACCGATACTGTGGCAGATTTACAGCAACAAATCCGTGACCTGCAAGCAGAAATCGATCGGATTAAGGGCTTAAAATAGAAGAGGATTTTCCGTTAAAGTGCATGGCTGCTCCAAAATTAAGTCCAGAAGTAAAACAAAATATTTTGCAGTTATACAGTGAAATGTCTAACGCCGAATTGGCGCAACGTTTTGGTGTCAGTATCAGCACAATTTCTAGGGTGATTAAGGAGGGCAAAGAGCAGGCACTAATTCAGCCCAAAAAGTCGGTCAGACAGTTGGATTTAATCCCTAGAACCAAAGAAGAACTGCCATCTCCCCAAGCGGAAGCGAATCCTCCATCCCTGGGGGCGCAAGAACTGGAAGACCTAGAAGAGATGGAACCGATCGAGGAGTTGGGTTCCCTAGAGGCTGTGGTAGGGGATGATTTTGAGGATGATATTGACCTGGGAGAAGAAGAGGATGTTTTGGAAGATGAAGAGCCGATCGAGGAAGTTACTACCCCTGCGGTTCTAACGATTTTGCCCTTCGCTGAGTTGGGCATACCAGAAATGTGCTACATCGTTATTGACAAAGCCTGTGAGATGGTGACCCGTCCTCTAAAAGATTTCCGCGACCTGGGAATGCTGCCGCCCCACCAGGAGAATTGTCGCACCTTGCCCATATTTAATAACCATCGTTTGGCTCACCGCTTTTCTAATCCCCATCAGCGTATTATTAAGATGCCTGGTCATTTGCTTGCCCCCACCCAGGAAAAACTACGGCAGAAGGGAATCAGTTACATTTTGTTTAATCACAGGGTCTATAGTCTGTAGTAGAAATCTAATTTTGTAACCAATTCATGGAGACCTGGACAAGGAAGCACGTCATCTCCCTCGAAGACTTCCGATCGGAGGAGTACGAATTAGTGATCAAAACGGCAAATTCTTTTACGGAGGTGCTATCACGCCGTACGAAAAAGGTACCGACGCTACAGGGGAAGGTGGTAGCCCATTTGTTTTTTGAGTCTTCTACTCGGACTCGGAATAGTTTTGAGTTGGCGGCTAAGCGGCTTTCCGCTGATACTCTAAATTTTAATCCTGGGACTTCTGCCCTCAATAAGGGGGAGACGATCTTGGATACTGCCCGCACTTTTTGGGCGATGGGGACGGATATTATGGTGATCCGGCATCAGCACGCTGGTGTGCCCGCCCTGATTGCTGAGGATATGGATCATCTCGGCGGCAGTGTGCATATCCTCAATGCTGGGGATGGTAAGCATGAACACCCTACTCAGGCTTTGTTGGATTTGTTTACGATGTGTTCTTTCTTGAACCCGGAGTTGCCTCAGGCGAGTAGTTTGCAGGGGAAAAAGGTGGCGATCGTGGGGGATGTGTTGCATTCGCGGGTTGCCCGATCGAATGTATGGAGTCTGCTTACCAATGGGGCGGCAGTGCATTTAGCTGGGCCGCCTACCCTGGTGCCCCAGGGGTTTAGGGATTTGGGGGTGACTGTGCACCATAGTTTAGCTCCCGCCCTCAAGGATGCGGATTTTGTCATGACGCTACGCCTCCAGACTGAACGCATGTCCCAGAATTTAATTCCCAGTGTGCGGGAGTACCATCGAGAATTTGGTATTACCGCCGATCGGTTGTCTTTGTGTGCTCCTGAAGTGCGGGTTTTACATCCTGGTCCTGTCAATCGGGGTATTGAAATTAGTTCAGATTTGATGGATGACCTGCGGCTGAGCTTGATCAATCGTCAAGTAACAAATGGGGTAGCAATTAGAATGAGTGTCTTGTATTTGATTGCCACCGTTGATTAAGCCAGAGAATCAATTCTTAACAGGACTTACAGGGGGGAGAAAGGAAGTCACCTCTCCCTTTTTGGCAGAGGGCAGGGGTGAGGGTTTCAGAAAAAGCAACCTAAGTCCTGTTCCAGTGACTGGTTTAGCCAAAATTTGAAAGATGCAGGTTTGATACAGTTGACAAGACAACTAGCTGCTGATGGCAATCTGTCTCGGCAAGATATGCTCTCCATTTTTCGTGATGCTCAAGACAACAACTCGATCGATGCCAATGAAGTAAATGACCTGATTACTTAATTCTCAAAGTGCCCTCAATGAAGAACTAAATAGAGCAAAATAGGTATAACTTTTTACGTTTTCCTATGCTTTAAGTTAATTTATAAGTTAATCTAAAGAAGTAATTCTCAGACTAAACTATGAACTCTTTCTTTCTGATAGCAGAAGTTTTTACTAATCCTGAACTACGCACTACTCCAGACAGTCAGATCCCCCTTGCTAGTTTTTTAGTCCAGTTTCCTAGCTCTAAACCTGGAGAACCCCCTAATCGTCTCAGGGTGACGGGCTGGCGTGACCTAGCTACAGAAATTCAAGAAAATTATCACAAGGGCGATCAAATATTGATCGAAGGCAGGCTACAAATGAACACGATCGATCGGGGTTCTTACAAAGAGAAGGTGGCGGAACTGGTAGCCCAGCGCATCTGTCCCCTGGGCAAGACTAAAACTGAGGCGGCTAGCCCCAGCCAAAACTATTCTCCGATGCCGCCCATAATGGATGACCTGCCCTCCGATGAAATACCTTTTTAGGGTAATAGGTTTGGGGCTTTTACTGTGGGGATGTGCTGGTAAAAACCCCGAAGCAGAACGGGCGCGGGATGCAATCATTCTGCTTTGCCGCTCCCAGGAGGCTTTTTATGTGGAACAAGGAAGATTTACCGATCGGCTAGACGAACTAAAAATTGATTGGCTTAACCTCAAAGAAACCACACCAAACTATCGCTATCAACTCTATTTACTTAATTCCAAAAATACGATCGGGATAGTCACTATAGGCACAAATTCTAAGGCAGACAATTTAGTTGGTATAGTAACAAAACTGCCTAACAACGAGATAAATACCATCTTGTGCGGGGGGAGGACAGCCCCCCCAGAAGTAGTTAGCTCGGCTAATTGTCCCCCTGGATTTACGTTAATTTCCGTGACTAATTAGCGGGGCGGTAACTTACGACCAATCTCTAGCCCAAAATTGCGGGGGCTGTGGGTTTGACAATAGAGTTTTCCCCTGCCCTTAAATCGACAAATAAAACCTTCTCCTCCTAAAAAAGTGCTAATCCAACTAGAACCAGGGGGTTTACCAACAGAAAAATTAAGGGTCTTTTCAAAAGCGACAATATTGCCCGTATCGACAATATATTCCCCATCCACGTCAACTTCATAAATAGCGCCAAAGGAGCTTAACAAAACTTCTCCCCTGCCACTAATAGATAGCCAGAATAGAGATTCCCCGGCAAATACTGACTTAAAGCCCTGCCAGCCTAAATCTACATCCACAGAATCAGCGCAGGCTAGATAGGAACCTGATTGCACTACTAATTCTTTATTCATCATTTCATAGACTAGAATATCGCCCATTAAATGGGGGGCAATATAAATTTCCGCCTCCGATCGGATTGGCTGAAATACACTCAAGAAGAGAGATTCCCCGCCCAATAGTCGTTTTAATCCTCCTAAAAACGCCCCCGCCTTTCCCCTGTCTGAGGGTAGTTTCTACCCCCATATTTTCACTCATGGCAATCATACAGCCTGCCTGGGCAATCAGAGATTCATTCCGTTCTAATAGTATTTTAGCAATGCGACTGTCAGCGGAATGAAGTAATTCAATTTCCATTTGTAGACCTCAATTAACGACATTTTGGAGCTAAAAATCGGACTAAGCCATCCACACTGCGGGACTGGAGATACATCTTGCCAGTGCCACTCAATTCCATCACTAAGCCTTCCCCTGACTTAATGGAGCCAATAATACTACCGGCAAATTTAATCCTGATTTTTGTTTTAGGATCGTAGGCGACTAAATGTCCTGTATCTACAATAAATATGCCTGGTATTCTTTCTTCGGAAATGCCGCCAAAACAACCAATAAATGCCTTGCCTCTACCCGTTAGTTTGAGACGAAAAAGTCCCTCGCCGCCAAAGAAACTTGCCCAGCCCGCCCATTCTAAACCGAGTTTTACCCCCTCTGTGCAGGCAATAAATCCCCCTGCTTGCAGACACAAACCATCCTCATTTATATCCACACAAATAACATCCCCAATATTGGAGGGAGTAATCACGATCGTTTGGGGTTCTCTGGAGGTATTCTTAAAGTAGTTCAAAAAAGCCGACTCGCCACCTAAGATTGCCCTTAAAATGCCCTTCCAATCAAACCTTGTGGTCATGGTTAACCCCGTATCCATGCTGGTCATCGCCCCTGGTTCTGCCAAGATCGTTTCTCCAGGTTGTAGGGTCAAAAATACACTGGCAAAGGCAGGCTTAAATCGAATATCGTAGTCCATGATTTATTCTCGCCATCGGTAATAATAGAATGCCACGATGGGATTACGAAGATCGGATAGTTTACAATTTGCAATATAACTCATGGGTGCTACTACTGTGAAAATAAACTCTGAATTTAATCCTAACTATTTGCTTTCTTTGGTAGTGCCTACTTACAATGAAGGGAAGAATATTATCCCTTTAATTGAGGCTTTGGTGGAGATTTTAGACCGAGTTATTGCCGATCGGTATGAGTTAATTGTAGTAGATGATGACAGCCCCGATCGGACTTGGGAAATTGCCCAATCTTTGCAGGAAAACTATCCCCAACTGCAGGTATTGCGGAGGACAGAAGAACGGGGTCTAGCCACTGCAGTAATTAGGGGCTGGCAGGCTGCCCAAGGAGAAATTCTTGGGGTAATTGATGGCGATTTACAACATCCCCCAGAAACTTTAATTGATATTTATAGTGCAGTTAGTAAGGGAGCAGATTTGGCAGTAGCAAGCCGTTATATTCACGGAGCTAGTGTGGGCAGTTGGAGTGGAATTAGACAGTTTTTATCCCGAGGAGCAGTTAGTTTAGCCCTATGGATTCTACCAGAAATTGCTAGTCGGTTGAGTGACCCCATGAGTGGTTATTTTTTAGTACGCCGATCGGCAATTGTTGACTGCGAATTATCCCCCATTGGCTACAAAATTTTATTAGAAGTAATGGGAAGAGGGCAAATCGATCGGGTGGCAGAAATTCCCTATACTTTTTTAGAAAGACAGGAGGGCAGTAGCAAAGTTACTTGGCGGCAGTATGAACAATTTATTCGCCATTTAATTAGGTTGAGGTTTGCAACAGGTAGGGGTTCTGTGGGCACGATCGGTCGCTTTTTACGGTTTGGTATTGTGGGCTTAAGTGGCGTATTCGTCGATTTTTTAGTTTTGTGGCTTGCCAGTCAAATGTTAGGATTTTCGATAACTGCAGCTAAGACAGATTTAGGGCAATTAGAGATTTTTATCAGCAAAATAGCAGCGGTAGAAATTGCCATTATCAACAATTTTATTTGGAATGACCTCTGGACTTTTAGGGATGCTAGTATAAAACAGTCGGGCTTTAAGTTTAGGCTATTACGCTTTCTGCGCTTTAATTTAGCCTGCACGATCGGTGCTCTCATAAATATCAGTTTGTTTATCGGTTTAGTGAAGTTGGGGATGTCTTTATTGTTGGCAAACTTGATCGCGATCGTTATTTCTACTGCTTGGAATTATTTGATCAACCTTAAATTTAACTGGAGGACTTCTTAATGGCTCAGTGGCAATGTGTAAAAAACTGCGGTGCTTGTTGTTATCTTAACCCCGCCGATCGTCCTAGCTTAGAATATTTTTTGACCCCAGAAGAAATGGCATTTTACCTGACCTTAGTGGGGGAAGACGGCTGGTGCATTCACTATGATCAAAGCAAGCGCGAATGTACAATTTATGCCGATCGTCCCTTTTTTTGCCGCGTTGAAGCAGAGGTATTTCTTGCCCTCTATGGTGTGCCCCCTGAAGAACTAAACGAATTTGCCATCGAGTGTTGCCGTGAGCATATTACTGATATGTATGGCACCGATTCCCCCGAATCCCAGCGGTTTGAAGCCGCAATTTCTCAGTCTTGAAGCACTCCCTTGGGCATTGGCAACAGGGGCTGTTCTAAAGCCATAATTATTGGCTCCTCCTGGGCTTGCTGCCAACTATACCTCTGGCTAAATAGTAATCCGCCTACACCCAAAATGCCTAAACCGAGCAGGGCAATTCCCCTACCGATCCAACGTTGCCGCTGTTGCATCTGGATATAATCCCAAGTGCTATTAAAAGAAGATTCTGCTATTTGATTTCTCACAGGAACTTGCCACATTTTCTGTAGTTTTAATTGCTGTTGGTAACAGAGCGCAAAATCCCGATCGGTGGCAATCCATTCTTCTACTTGCGATCGTTCTGTAGCCGTGACTTCTCCGTCTAAATAGCTACTTAAAAGTTCAAATTTCCTTTGATCAATCATAGACACCTCAACTGCCTAAATAAGATTTTAACTGAGTCTGGAGTTTCATTCGTGCGCGGGCAATACGAGACTTCACCGTCCCGATCGAGACCCCCGTTATATCGGCAATTTCTTCGTAGGAAAGACCCTCTACTTCTCTCAGGGTAATTGTTTCCTGGAAACTGCGGGGCAGGGTAGCGATGGCTCGGTGTAACTGTTCGTAAAATTCCTGCCGCGATAAATGTTCTACCGGATTGGGCTGCTCACTGGGCAAATCCCACTCCAGGTCGCCATCTCCCAGCCGTAGAGGCGCGTCTAAGGAAATAGGAGCCTGATGGCGCTTGCGTTTCCGTAATTCGTCATAAAATAAATTAGTCGTAATGCGACTGACCCAGCCCACAAACTTCTCTGGTTCCTGGAGATTCTTAATGTGGCGATAGACCCGTAGCCATACCTCCTGGGCTAAATCTGCCCGATCGTTCCAGTCGGGCGCCAACTTATAGAGCAATTGATCAACATGCCCCTGATAACGCCTCATCAAACGGGCAAAATGCACCTTATTAGGGGACATCCCCTGTTGACAGAGACAGACAAGATCGGTACTAGGTACTTCAGTCACAGTAGACCACGATAGGCTATAGGTCATCACTATTGCACCATTTTTGCAAGAACTATCACATCAGACGGGGGATAAATCTGCAAGTTCCATAGGCTCAGGGAGCTGCTCTCTTGAGGGCTGAGCAGAGTCGAAACCCGACAAGCTCAGGGATAAGGGGAAATTTTAAGTCTTTCAGGACTTACACCAAGCAAAATTGCCCCTCAATCCCTTCACAGGGAGAAGGGAAATGTATCAATTTTTTCTTGTCCCCCTCTCCCTTTTTGGGAGAGGCTTCAGCCAAAGCAACGTAAATCCTGGTTTTTGTCGAAATCAGGTCTAATCTTCGTAGTTGATGATGGCAGCCACAAGCCCCAGACCCACCATGTAGGCAAGGAGGGCACTGCGTCCGTAGCTGAGGAAGGGCAGAGGGATGCCTGTAACTGGGGCTAACCCGATCGTCATGCCCACATTGACAAACACCTGGAACAAAATTAAGCACATCATCCCCAGGGCAAGGAGGGAGCCAAAGTTAGAGCGGCAGTTGAGGGCAAGGAAAAACAGCCTACTGCACAGGAGCAAAAACAACAGGATAACGATCGCACTTCCCACAAAGCCCCATTCCTCTCCTACCGCAGAAAAGACAAAATCCGTATGCTGTTCCGGGATGAAATTAAGCTGGGTTTGGGAGCCATGGAGGAACCCCTTACCCCAGACCTGCCCCGCGCCGATAGCAATGCGGGACTGAATTAAGTGGTAACCGCCCCCCAGAGGGTCCTGGTCGGGATCGAGAAACAATACAAGACGTTGGCGTTGGTAGGGATGGAGGAAATTCCAGGCGATTTTGCCCAACTCGCCCCCTACCAAGTTGATGATCACAGCACCGATCGTGACTGGGAACCGCACTCCGGGACTATGCCACCAGGCGACAAAACCAATGATAACAATCCAGGCAAACCAAGCGGGTATAGAGAAGGCTAAAATCACTGCGGAAATAAGGGGGGAGCACAATAACAGGAGCCAACTTAGGGGAGTGCCTGCCCAATAGAGCATCCCCAAAGTAATAGCAATCAACACGATCGCTGTACCTAAATCAGGCTGAATTAGGATTAAAAACCAAGTCGGGAATACTACTAATAAAATTTTGCCTATATCGGTAACAGTTTGGACTGACTTGGGATGGAGTAATGCCCCGATCGTGATAATCAAACTGATTTTAGCAAACTCAGAGGGCTGGACATTAAAGTTACCAATACTGAGCCAACTCTGAGCTCCCGACTCGATCTTACCAAACCACAGCACTATTAACAAACTAATATTTGTCAGAGCATAAATTAGCCAATGGCAAGATAATAAATTTTGATAATTCCAGCGGGAAAGTAATAAAAATACAATAACTCCTACTGCACCAGCCACCAAATGTTGCCACCAATAGTTAGTTAAGTTAATGTTATTGTAGTTAATACTAAAAATTACCAAACTGCCGATGGCAATTAAAATAATAGTGGGAGAAAGAAGCCACCAATCTAACTTAAAGTAGTTAAATCTATTAAAATTCATCATTTTTCTAATAGCAAAATTCCCATCATGCCCCCGCCGATCGGGAAATGTTTCACCCTCCCAAAGCCAGCCCCTAAGCCCTTTTGGACTTGCTCTCTACCCCTGGGAAACTTCTGTAGGCTTTGTTCTAGGTAGGCATATTCTGGAGCCAAATTAAAACGTTTAGCAGCGGGCACCACAATATTATTTAAGTACCAACTCTGGAATTGTTGCATGAAAAAATTGTCCGGCAGATGGAAATCCAGAATTACGGCTCTGCCCTGGGGCTTGAGGACGCGGTATATCTCCCCTAAACCCCGATCGATGTCCGTCAAGTTTCGCAGTCCATAGGTCATAGTTACGCCATCGATCGAGTTATTGTCAAACCGGAGCGCCAAAACATCGCCCCATTCCCAGGTTAAATTGCCCAAATGGCAAGACTTCAAGCGAGCAAGCCCCAGTTGCGCCTCCGCAAAATCTACCCCGATCGTTCTTGCCCCCGATCGTGCCAGTAAAATTGCCATGTCCCCGCTGCCGCAACACAAATCTAGCCACAGTTCCCCCGATCGGGGTTGTGCCCACCTCAATACCATTTTTTTCCAGACGCGGTGCAGTCCCAAACTCAGAGCATCATTCAAATCATCATAAACTGGGGCAATGCGATTGAACAAACCTGCTATTTCACTCACTAAATTGATCCCGATCGGTAATATTAAATCATAGCAACAAAATAGTTATAGTTATGAATGATAAAACTCTCTTTTGTGGGAGAAGGAGTTTTATTAACTTGCAGAGGTTGTAAAGATAAAA
>PHFO01000051.1 GCA_002861535.1 Cyanobacteria bacterium M5B4
CAGGGGAGACAATCAGTGGCTCTCCTAGTTCCTGTAAGCGGGTATTGATGTCAATAATCAGAGTATCAATATTCTCTTGGGAAGGCAGTAGGGCTAATACAGCCTCTCTCTTTGCCTTGGCTTCTTCTATTTTCTGGGGGACATCCTTCTTGCTTTGGACTTCTTGCTCCTTAGTTCTGATCGCCGATTCTTTGGAGGCAATCTGGGTTTTGGCTAACCCGATCGATTCTAGTAGCGGATTGATTCCCTGGATAAATATCAATCCAGAGCCAATCAAACCTAAAACTGCGATAATGATACCAAGGGTCTGACTCCCAACAGAAAGCCCCCCGATCGTGATCCCTCCTGAGGACTGTAGTTCCTCATCCATAACAGCAGTCATTATTTTGTTCCTCCTTCTGGTTGTGATTGTGTGCCGACTTCTATACCTTTTTCTTTGAGTATGGCAATGCGAGAAATAATGCCCTCAGACTTAGATCTTTGCAACTCACGTTCTAGTTCCAAAGCTGTGGCGGGGGTCAGGGTCAATTCTATCTGGTATTGGGCAACATCTACCTCTACGTCCTTTTTGGGAGGGTTTAGCTTAGCTGATTTGAGTTCTACCCCTTGGGCGGCTAGGTAGGGAGACTCCTGTAGTTTAAGCATAAAGTCATTTACCTGGTCAAAGGCACTGGCTTTCTTATCGCTGGCAGCCGCCTCCCCTTGGATAGTAATTTTCCTGTCTAGCTGGGTAAAGCTGTCAATTTTGACATTTAGGGGAGTACGTTCCCGGATGTCTTGTAACAAAGCCGAAGAGGGTACATCTCCCACAAAGAGGGTAAGCAGTTGTTGGGTCTGCTGATCGATCGTGACAATTTCGGCTTCGCTCTTCTTGATCTCGGCTAAGTCTTTGTCTAGTTGTTGTTCCTTCGCTGTCAGTTCCTGTACCTTGGCTTGGAGATTCTGATTCTGGTTGTTGAAGTAGAAGTAAGCCCCACCTGAACCAGCCAATAGCACAAGGGCTACTGCAAACCCTCCTACAAGCCATTGCACATCGGCTATAGGTTGACCTTCTCCCGCCCCTTCTGTGGCTTGACGGTCGTTTAAGAAGTTAATATCGATCGTGAACATAAATCTATCCTACCTCCCGTAAGCCTAAACCTAAAACTACTGCCATACTCATACGCTCTCCCCTAGAATACTCCCGATCGCTAGTTACGGAAAGGGCAACCAGGGGATCAACTTGGTTGGCGGTGATGCCCAGCCGTTGGCTAAAAAATTCATCTAGCTGGTCGATAGCTGCTCCTGGTCCCCCAATTAGAATCTGGGTTACATCTGCCCCTACGGTCTGGCTGGTGTAGAAGTCGATGGAACGCCGCAGTTCATCCCCTAAGTCGCTCAGTACCCTGAGTACGGCTGCTTCCCCTGGGGTGCCTGTCCCCCCTCCTAAGCCGGCAGTATCCATGGTTTGCAGGGGCACGGTCATCTGCTCGATCCTCTCTAATTCTGTGTTGCGCAGGGGGGGTAAGTTCATCGATCGCAGTTGGGCATTTTGAATTTGGGAAGTGCCAATACCCACGGTACGGGAAAACTGGGGCACTCCATCTACCACGATCGTGATTTCTGTGGATTCATACTCAATGTCCACGATCGCTACCGCTTCGCTAACAGAGGAAAATTTCTTTAATTCTTCCCGAAACGTCCGGATCAAAGAAAAACTAGTAACTTCTAAAACATCCATCTTAAGTTGGGCTACCTCCATAGCTTGCGTATAGGTGTCTGTCACTTCCTTGGGAGTAGCCACCATCAAAATTTCTCTACGTTCAATGCCGTCATCATCCATGTTGGTTCCCAATTCTACATAGTCCACATCAGCATCCTCCCTAGGGAAGGGCAGGTATAGACTTGCTTCTTGGTTTAGTACCACGTCCCGCAATTCCTCTGGGGGAATTTCTGCCGGCACTTTGATTAACCGACTCACAGTTTCTCGCCCTGGTATTGCTGTTGCTACCTTGGATACCCCAAAGCGATTTTCAGTGTAAAGTCTGCGGATGACTTCCCCTAGCTGGATGGGATCGTTGATGCGTCCCTCCTCAACTACGCCTTCTGGTAAAACTTCGCTGGCAAATTTGGCGATTTTATACCCCGATGCCCCCTTTTTCTGTAACTCTACCATGTTCACCCGATCGGGATTTATGTCTATCCCGATGCCCTTGGTGCCCCCCGAAAACAGGCTTTGCAGAAAACTCATACAGCCCCACTTAACAGTACTCCTGTGGTGGATTATAGACTGCTACAGGAGATTGTCAATAGAAGCGCTCCTATCCTTATAGGGGACTGACTCGAACTAATAGAGTGGGATTAAGTCTTAAATTGTCATTTTCGGTCTGTGAGTTGTCAGTAAATCAAAAAACATCAAACCAGAGAAGGTATTGTTGCGTCAGATATTGACCAGAGAAAAGCGCTCCTAGTCCACCGAGGGCAAGGAAGGGACCAAAGCGAATCTTCTGCAGGGATTTACCTGCAAGTCTGCCAATTCCGGCAAGGATTAAGCCCCCCAGGGAGGCGATCAGGGTGGTGACAATTACTTGTTGCCAGCCCAACCATGCCCCAATCATAGCTAATAGTTTGGGGTCGCCGCCCCCCATGGCTTCTTTGCCCAGCAGGGCAGACATGACCAATCCCAGCAAACTCAGAGACCATATGCCGGCGCTGATCCCGATCGTGCTGAAAATGAGGTGCTGGGCTAATTCGGGGGCGCTTTTACTTTGCATTGCCTGGTAGCAAATGCCCAATACTAGACCGCTTTGGGTGAGGGGGTTAGGCAGGGTTTCGGTATCGATGTCGATGAGGGCAAGGGTGAGGAGCCAGCTACTGAAGGCGCAGACCATGACTAGGGCAAGGGGGGAAAGTTCGTTACCAAAGCGCCAAACGATCGTGAGGAACAAAAGGGCAGTAAAAAGCTCGATCGCGGGGTAACGCCAGGAGATGGGAGCGCCGCAGTAGCGACATTTGCCCCGCAACAGAAGCCAGCCCAAAATGGGAATGTTATCCTTAGCCTTCAGCCTGGTATAACAGTGGGGGCAACGGGAAGGGGGCTGGATCAGGGACAACCCCGCCGGCAGTCGATAGACGACCACATTGATAAAGCTACCGACACAGGCACCCAGGAGGAAGGCAAGGGGTAAAAACATAATTTCCATGCTAAAAGGCATCGATAAATAGCTGAAAGTCTACTGGAGCTTCACTGCTCACGCGAATTTGGTACATCCCCCCGATCGCCGTTTGCAGCGACTTGGGATTGCCGTCCCGTTCATCTTGCAGTAAAACGCCATTGGGATCGTAAACTTCTACGGCGATCGCGCCTTCGTGGAAGACAGTGACGCTCTGGTCTGCCCCCAGCCACAGTTGGTACTGCATCACTTGATTGGCTTTGAGGGAATCTGCCACAGCAATACCATTGCTCCCCTGGGGGAACTGTAATTCCCTACTCGTCACCGTAGGCGGAGGGGGCGGCTCTGGTTTTGGCTCTTCTTTGGGCGGCTCCGGCGGGGCGGTGGGGCAGGACTAAGGAGATTGATCCCCAAGCTAAACTCTTGGCTTTCTGTCCCCTCTAAAAGCCTGATTTCGACAAAATATGCCCCACTAGCGGGGAGCTTGCCCTTCCAGTAGCCCAGGGTGAGCTTACTCGATCGCTCATCGATCGGTTTCTGGTCTTCGTAGAGGAGGGTCATTTCCAAGTTTGCCCCAGTCAGGGATGCAGTCATGGTCTGGTCTTTTTGGGCAGTAAACCGATAGATGATCTTCTGTCCTGGGGCAATGCGATCGGTGACAGTAGCATTATTGGGGTCACTGGCAAAGTTCAAATCCTTCACGATCGAAGTGGGATTGGCAGGCACCGCTGGCGTAGGCTCAGGTATAGGAGCAGATTGCCTTTGATTGAACAGGGAAAAACCAACCCAAGAGCCGATCCCAGTCAAGAGCACCATTGCTGCCCCCACCAACCAGTTAGTCCCCCCCCTCTGGGCAGAAAATTGCGGCTGGGGTCTCGTAGGCGGGGCAGTTTCGATCACCAAAGTCCGATCGGGTAAGTTAGTCATGGGGGCACTGCGCCCCACCGCCATCGTGGGCACTTGCACCTGGGACTGCCTCAGATATAGGAGGGCTTCCCTAGCATCGGCGAACCGATCGATGGGGCGCTGGCGGAGCATCCGTTCCAACACCTCTGCCAACCCAGGACTCAAGGTAGTGAACTTCTGCCACTGCCACTGCAAACTCACCTCATCAAATAAATCCTTGGGATCGCGCCCCGTGAGCAGCACTAAAGCCGTCACTGCTAAAGCATAGATGTCACTACTAGGAAAAACTTGCCCCGATCGCAACTGCTCAGGAGAAGCATAGCCAGGCTTACCCGCGATCGTTGCCCCCCAAATGTCGTGGAGGTGGGTCGCCATCTCTTTACCCACCCCAAAATCAATCAACACCGTCCGCTGGTCGTGGGTACGAAGCATCAAGTTATCGGGAGAAATGTCCCGATGGATGATATTGCGATCGTGGAGGTACTCTAATATCTCTAACACCTGCTGCATAATATCCAGCACCTCCAACTCATGGAAAGTCCTGCCCATTTGTTGTCGTTCCCTGAGCAGGGAGCGGTAGGTCTTACCCTCCACATAGTCTTGTACCAAAAATAATCTGCCGTCTATTTCAAAATTGGCACGGAACTGGGGTACCTGGGGATGATTGATCTGATAGAGGAGGCTTGCCTCACGGCGGAATAGCTCCTTGGCTTTCTCTGTAGCATCCTCAGAACTGGGATGGGGGATAAATTCTTTAATCACACAAGGTTCACGAAAGCGCTCTAGGTCCTCTGCCAGGTAAGTGCGCCCCATGCCCCCTTGCCCTAATACCCGCTTGACTAGATACCGGTCCCGTAGGGTATACCCCAGCTGAATGGAGGATTGCATAGCGTTTGACGGCAATAATTTTTCTATATCATACCCACCTATTTCACTTGCCGCACCATGAGCACGTAGTCTCCCCTGCCTTTCCGATCGTAGGCATTGGCAAGCACTCGATACTGACCTGTTGTGGGTAAGCGGATTACAATCTTAGCAGATTTACGATCGGGTAAGCCGTTATTTTGGTCTAGCACCTTTTGATCGGGGGCAAATAAAACTAAGTAGGGGTGGAAATCTTCGCTATTGAGACTTACTTCTACTAACTGTCCTGCTTTGCCATCGAAGGTATAAACATCAAAAAGCTACCGTCCTTGGGGATGACGCGGCTCCGTTCCCCTAAGCTGCCCACCCGATACAAGAGGATTGTACTGGGGTCGATGTCACTGCGGGGAGCACGATCGAGGAGTTGCGCTTTGAGGCTATATTTACCAGTTTCGCCTACCTCGTAGGAATTGGCGTAGAGGGTATAAACTCCATCCATTTTCAAGGTGTAAATCAGTCTGGCATCGGAGCCGTTGCCCCCGTCGTCATCTTCTGCTACCTGCTCTCCCTTGGGATCGACTAAAACCAGGTAGGGATCAATTTCGCGGCTAGACATCTCAATCACGATCGTTTTGCCTGCTTCGCCCACAAAATCATAGACCCTGTAGTAACTGCCGTCGGGCAGGGTGGGAGCACTGCTGGTGAGGTTATCCTGGACGGCTTTGCCGTTTAGCTCCAGGCGTATTGGCATTGGGGAGGCTTTAGTTTTACTTGCCTGGGCATTTTGGAAAAACTCCCTAGCCACAGTGGCGTTGATGGCAAAACCAATGCCAGTAGGGGTATTGTTGGGGCTAAAAATTACCGTATTGATGCCAATTAGTTCTCCCTTGCTGTTGAGCAGGGGACCGCCGGAATTACCAGGATTGAGGGCGGCATCGGTTTGAATTAACTGGCGTTCCGGCTCCAGGCGGCTGACAATGCCTGTAGTCAGGGTTCCCGCAAACCGCCCGAAGGGGTCACCAATGGCAAATACCCGCTGTCCTACTTGAATTTCACTGGTGCTAAACTTCAGGAAGGGGAGGTTATTTTTTACTCCCGCCAGACGAATTAGTGCCAGATCGGGACTATTACTAACAGCGATCACATTTCCCTGAAATCGTTGCTTGTTGGAGAGGGTGACAGTGACCTGATTTTGTCCCCTGACTACGTGACCGCTGGTGAGAATCAGACCTTGGGGATCAACGATCGTGCCGCTGCCAGAGCGACCACTACTTTTAATCGAGACTACTGCTGGACTGGCAAGACGATAGACGCGGATATTGGTTTGTTCATTGACATCTTGAGCCACTACAGGGGGAATAGCTAAAACCCAGGGCAAAAGGTACATAATTTGCTAGACCTAGTCTGTCACTAATAGTATAAATTAGCCACTGCGATTCTTCTTAGGAAATTTAGACCAACTCGTATCAAAAAGATTTAGTCAACACGGGTCTGTGGAGCAGAGCACTTTATTGTTTTTATTATTTCTAATCATCTAATTACAATAACTCTATCTAATTCCCCGCGATAGAGTGTTACCAATTGCTCCGAATAACATCCAAGACAAAAAGAAATTACTACTAAAAATAGCCAACAAAGCAGTTACAACTGCTGATGTCGTCGATTCTCCTACGCCCTTAGCACCACCGCTAGTTGTTAATCCCCAAGTAGTTCCGATCGCGGCAATTAAAGCACCAAATACCGCTGATTTAATCATAGAAGTAATTACATCCCAAGTAGTTAAAAAGCTCTGGATGGAATCGACAAAAGTAATCCGTGAGATGCCATATAAACTCTGAGCAATTACCATCCCGCCCCCCAGTCCTGTAATTAAAGACACGATCGTTAATAGGGGAATCATCAGTATACAGGCAACAATGCGGGGTGTTACTAAATAATCGATCGGGTCAGTCCGCAAAATGTAGAGGGCATCAATTTGTTCTGTTACTTCCATGGTGCCCAGTTCGGCAGCAAAAGCAGAGCCGATTCTCCCTGCAATAATTACCGCCGTTAATACGGGAGCAAGTTCCCTAGTAATGGCAATGGCTAATACACCCCCGATCGCTTGTTGCGCTCCAAAATTGATAAATTCCTTCGCGACCTGAATTGTAAATACAGCCCCAACAAATAGGGCAGTAACTAATGTAATCGTCAAAGAATCTGTCCCCACAATTGCCATTTGCTCGATCGTGTTACGGCGATGGAGCCTGCCCCGCAACAACAAAACTGTCACCTTCCCCAAAATCAGCAGGGCTTGAATCAGTTTGACCAACCACTGAGTTAGTTTCATAGCTTGCCTCAGAACTGGCAGTATTATATCCCTTTACAGAAGTTAATCATAAGACGGGCTGTCTTTTGACAAATCCAGTGGGGCATTAAAGAATAAAATCTTGTTCTATGAAGTTCTTATAAGTCATGTTTAAGTTTTTTGCTACCCTCCTACTGATCGCTAGTTTGATGTTGCAGGCTCTGCCCGCCCTTGCCGATGAAGGGGCTAAATTGTTTACCGCTAACTGTGCTGCTTGCCATGCCGGCGGGGGGAATCGAGTTGTTGCAGCTAAGACCCTCAAGCAGGCTGCCCTAGAAAAGTATGGTATGAATACGGTCGAAGCTATTTCCTATCAGGTAAAAAAAGGAAAGAACGCTATGCCTGCCTTTGGTAAGAAATTATCTGACGAGCAAATTAACTTAGTGGCAAACTATGTGCTGGAGCAGGCTGCAAACAACTGGGGTAAGGCTTAGTTAGGTTTTTTCTGATTTTAGTACCGATCGGTTTACATTGCCTTGAGCATAATTCCTTCTTCCACAGTGGGAGAAGGTTTTATTTATATTTCCCACAGCAGGGAGAAGGGAAAGAGATCAATTTTTTCTAGTCCCTCTCTCCCTTTTGGGGAGAGGGTGAGGGTTTTAGAAAAGCAACGGGATGAGGAGAATTTTTCCCTCCCCGTAAGTCCTAAGGGTGGTTATAGTTCATAATAAACAGTAAAGAAATGATAAGTTATCTGTTATGTCTCTCCCGATTCGCAATGTTGCCATTATTGCCCACGTTGACCACGGCAAAACTACCCTTGTAGATGCCCTTTTGAAGCAGTCTGGGGTATTTCGAGAAAACGAAGCGATCGAAACCTGTGTGATGGACTCCAATACCTTGGAGCGGGAACGGGGCATTACGATCCTCTCCAAAAATACGGCAGTGCGCTACGGTGAAACTCTGATCAATATTGTGGATACTCCTGGACACGCTGACTTTGGCGGTGAGGTGGAGCGGGTGCTAGGGATGGTGGATGGCTGCCTGCTGATTGTGGATGCGAATGAGGGTCCTATGCCGCAAACGCGGTTTGTGCTCAAGAAGGCACTGGAAAAGGGACTAAGACCGATCGTGTTTGTCAATAAGATCGATCGTCCCAGGGCTGACCCGATGAAGGCGGTAGACAAGGTTTTAGATTTATTTATTGAGTTGGGGGCAGACGATGACCAGTGTGATTTCCCCTACTTGTTTGGGTCTGGTTTACAGGGTTTTGCCAAGGAAGACCTAGACCAGGAATCGGAGGATATGAAACCCCTGTTTGAGGCGATTTTGCACCATGTGCCGCCGCCAGCGGGTGATCCCAAGGCTCCTTTGCAGTTCCAGGTCACTACCCTTGATTATTCGGAATATTTGGGCAGGATTGTGATCGGCAAAATTCACAACGGCTCAATCTCTCTAAATCAACAGGTAGCTCTAGTCACAGAAACGGGGGCGGTGATTAAGTCTAAGGTATCGAAATTATTTGGCTTTGAAGGACTGCGCCGGATTGAAGTGGAAACGGCGACGGCGGGAAATATTGTGGCAGTGGCGGGCTTTGCCCAGGCAAATATCGGTGAAACCCTCACCGATCCCAACGATCCCCGCTCTTTACCCCTGATTAAGGTGGATGAACCAACTCTACAGATGACTTTTTGGGTAAACGATTCGCCCTTTGCTGGCAAGGAAGGGAAGTTTGTCACTTCCAGGCAAATCCGCGATCGCCTGATGCGGGAACTCCAGACCAATGTGGCACTGCGGGTGGAGGAAACGGACAGCCCCGATAAATTTTTAGTATCCGGTCGGGGGGAATTGCACCTGGGTATTTTGATTGAAACGATGCGCAGAGAGGGATTTGAGTTCCAGGTGTCCCAGCCCCAGGTAATTTATCGTCAAATTAACGGACAGACCTGCGAACCCTACGAATATCTGGTAATTGATGTGCCGGAGGATGCCCAGGGGGGAGTCATCGATCGGTTGAACCAACGGCGGGGGGAAATGCAGAACATGCAGGTAGGTAATGGGCGCACCCAGCTAGATTACACGATCCCCGCGCGGGGGCTGATCGGCTTCCGCGGGGAGTTTATGCGGGCGACCAAGGGGGAAGGCATCATGAACCACAGCTTTTTGGACTATCGTCCTGTGGCTGGAGATATTGAAACCAGGCGCAACGGGGTGCTGATCTCCTTTGATGAGGGGGAGGCTACCTTCTATGCTCTGAAAAACTCGGAAGACCGCGGTGTCTTTTTTATTAAACCCGGCACTAAGGTCTACAAGGGTATGATTGTGGGGGAACATAACCGTCCCCAAGACCTGGAACTAAATGTCTGTAAAACTAAGCAGCTCACCAACATGCGATCGGCGGGGGCGGATGAACTGGTGCAACTGCAAGTACCGATCGAGATGAGCCTAGAGCGTGCTCTGGAATATATTGGTCCCGATGAACTGTTGGAAGTAACGCCGGAATCGATCCGGTTGCGGAAACTAGCGAAAAAGCCGGTGAAAAAGTAACCACCTTGTCTGCTGTGCCGCCCCGATCGTTATACCTCCATATCCCCTTTTGTCGGCGTAAGTGTTTTTATTGCGATTTTGCTATTACCACGGGGGGCAAGTCTTTAATGGCTGAATATGTGGAGGTTTTGGCAGCGGAGATCAAACAGACAACAGATAAACTAACCGATCGTTCTACTTTGCATACCATCTTTTTGGGGGGGGCACTCCCTCCCTCCTATCGGGGGCAGAGGTGGATAGGATTTTAAGGGTTGTCAAGGAAGGGTGGCATTTACAGCCGGGCAGTGAAATTTCCCTAGAGGCTAATCCGGGCACTCTTTCCCTAGAATCTTTGACATCCTATCGCCAGAGTGGGGTTAACCGCATTAGCTTAGGGGCGCAGGCATTCCAAGATGAACTCCTCGATCGGTGCGGGCGCGGGCACAGTGTCGCCGATATTTACGAAGCAGTAGGACTAATCAAAACAGCAGGTTTTACTAATTTCAATCTTGATTTGATTTTGGTCTGCCTGGTCAGACGATGACAGACTGGCAGACATCTTTAACAAAAACGATCGAGTTAAATCCGACCCACATTTCTGTCTATGACCTCACGATCGAGGCGGGCACAGCCTTTGGCAAGCGCTACCGCCCAGGAGAACAACCTCTGCCTACGGAACAACTGACAGTGGAGATGTATAAGACAGCCGATCGTTATTTGACAGACGCGGGC
This sequence comes from Cyanobacteria bacterium M5B4, assembly GCA_002861535.1. Lineage (GTDB taxonomy): Bacteria > Cyanobacteriota > Cyanobacteriia > Pseudanabaenales > Pseudanabaenaceae > M5B4. Next base: position 10,468 of record PHFO01000051.1, read on the forward strand.
TATCTTCATTATGAAATCTCTAACTACGCCAAACCAGGTTGTGAATGTCGCCATAATTTGAACTATTGGTATAACCGATCGTTCTATGGTTTTGGCATGGGAGCTGCCAGCTATGTCAACTTCTGTCGGTGGGAACGTCCCCGCAAAATTCGCCCCTATATGGAAATGGTCAGACAACAGTCTTATCCTGAAGTTAAACAGGAAAGAGTAAACGATCGGTTGTTTGATACCCTGATGCAGGGTTTGCGATTGGCAGAAGGGATTAGTCTATCTCAGCTTAAAGAGTCCTTCGGCGAAGCAATCATCACTAATGTCTGTCAGCATCTTTCATCTTTCAGGGCAAAAGGCTGGCTCGAAATCACAGACCGCATCCGTCTTATACCTCCAGAAGGCTGGTTGTTCTCTGATGTCGTCAATAGTTCTCTATACGATCTCTTATCTTCTACCGGAGAACCGGCGCTTTTCCCTTAACTGCCGTACCCGATCGAGGGTCGCCACCTCAGAAACGGTCATCTCCCGCGCGATCGGACTAATAAACCCGCCACCGTCAAGCTAGCCAGCATCGCATTGCCGCCGTAGCTCAGCATAGGGAAAGGCAGACCCGTAGTGGGTAAGGCTCCGGTTGCAACCCCGATATTCAAAAAAGACTGTCCTACGAGTAAAATCGTCGCCCCCGTTGCCACCAAGCGTACGGTCATGGTCTGGCTCCGCATAGCCACCCGCAGTCCCAGAGTGGCAAACACCCCCAATAAAATCAAGAAAAAGGTACAACCTACCAAACCAAACTCTTCGGCAAAGACAGCAAAAATAAAGTCCGTATCTTGAATCGGCAAAAATGATTTCTGCTCCGATAGCCCAAACCCCCTACCAAAGATGCCCCCCGAACCGATCGCCAGCAAACTCTGCACCAACTGGAAACCATCCCCAGCAGCATCTTTCCAGGGGTCTAAAAATGTCATCAGGCGGCGGCGTTGATAGTCCTTCACCGTCACACTCAGCACTGCCACAACTATACCACTGAGGGCTACCCCCCCCAACTGCACCCAAGGCAGACCGGCAGCCATGGCAATTAACCACAAAGTAGAGCCATAGAGGGCAGTCATACTCAAACTAGGCTGGAGCAGAATCGTCACTAGGGTAAAGGCAAATAGACCCAGCCAAGTTAACCGTTCCTGCCAGGGAGTCTGTTGCCAATTGGCAAACAGGCGCGAGGCTTGGAGTAACAAAAAGGGCTTAAGTAATTCCGACGGTTGGAGCAGAAAGCCGCCCCCCACCTGCAACCAGCGACAGGAATCGTTGATGCACACCGTCAAACCAGGTACATAGGTCGCCAAGAGTAGACCGATCATGGCGATCATGCCGATGCCACTAAATTGCACCATCCGTTTGACGGGCAGATGCACCACGCCATGGAAGATCACTAGCCCCAACCCCGTCCACAATAGTTGCTGGGCGAACAACTTCCAACCCTTGCCAAAATCTAGGTCTGCCGTAATAAAAGACGCAGAAAATAAAATTGTCAAGCCTAAAAATAGCCAGAGAAAGGTGAGCCAGCGTAATACCCTGGCTTCCATTGTCCATTGCTCTACAGAACGATCGAGGAAGGGAATCAGTTGTCTCACTCTAAATATCTCAACGGTGGCAATGAAGTCCCATCATAAAGTACATTAACACCTGTTTGAAGGGACGCACCTGTAATAGCCTTAAACCGATCCGGCGAATAAACTGGCACCAACCAATTTGATTGGAAAACAGGCGATTGGTAGTATCTGTCAGTAAAATCATGCCCAAATTGTCCCAGTAGCGCTCGGTTTGGTATTGCTGAAGTACCCGATCGTGTCCTGGGTCCTGTGCCTGCCTTAAAATTCTGACTAAGCTCGCCACGTCCCTCAGCCCCAGGTTCATCCCCTGACCAGCGATGGGATGGGTAGTGTGGGCAGCATCCCCCAACAACAAAAAGCGGGGCTTGGTATAGGTGCGGGCGTGCATCCACTGAGGTACATAGTGCCGCAGTTGCGCCGATTCTAGCTTGACCTCCCCTAGTTCTGGGGCAAAACGTTGTTCCAACTCCGCCTCAATCTGGGGGGATTCCAGGGAGAGTAACCGTGGGAGTTCCCCTTGTTTGACAGTCCACACCACGCAACAACGATCGCTACTCATGGGCAAAATCGCCAGCGGTCCACTGGTGTAAAAACGTTCGTAGGCGACATTGTGATGGGGCATTTTAGTTTTAACCGTCGCCACAATGCAGGTCTGGTCATAGCTACGCCGATCGGTAAGAATCCCCTCCTGTTCCCGCATTCCCGAACGACTACCATCGGCTGCCACCAAAAGTTTCGTAGAAAGATAACTAATGCCCCGATCGGTGAGGACTTCCACCTGCACAAAGGTTTCCAAGTGATGTACTGCCATGACCCGCCCAGGACAAATCACATCGATCGCTGACGCCCCGATCGTTTGCCAGAGAGCCGCCAGAGTCACTTGGTTAGGCACAATATAGCCCAGAGCTTCTACCCCCATATCCTGACAGCGGAGCTGCACTAAACCAGGATAGTCCCCGTCCGATATTTGAATGCGGTGCATCGGAGTTGCGCCCCCCTGTAACATCTTTGACCACACCCCGATCGATTGCCAATACATCACAGAGCCTAAAGCTACCGCACTCGCCCTGCCATCGTCGCCAAAGTCACCCTGGGTATAATTTGCTTTGGGTTCAATTAAACCAACTTTGAGTTTAGTATTCCTTAAGCCGCAGGCAAGACTGGCTCCTACCATGCCACCGCCCACAATCAAAACATCGTACATAATACTTAACATAGACCTCTTTCTAGTTTAGCCAATTCCCCCTGCCGCAGAGACACAACAACTGGAAAGATGTATTAAGAAAAACCTCAGCTACAACCCAACCCTGATATTCTGATTTTCTAGTAACTTGGGAACTTGGGAATTATGCCTACCACTCTCCTAGACCAACTCAAAGAAATGACGATCGTTGTCGCCGATACCGGCGATATTCAAGCTATCCAGCAGTTTACCCCCAGGGATGCGACTACTAACCCCTCCCTCATCACCGCTGCGGCGCAGATGCCCCAATACCAAAACATTGTCGATGAAACTCTCCGCATTGCCCGCCATGAGTGTGGTTTAGGTGCTACGCCCGATAAGGTAGTTTCCGTAGCTTTCGATCGGTTGGCAGTCGCCTTTGGTTTAGAGATTCTAAAAATTATCCCTGGTCGTGTTTCCACCGAAGTAGATGCCCGCCTCTCCTACGACACCGAAGCCACCATTGCCAAAGCCCGCGAGCTAATTTCCCTCTATCAAAAAGCCGGCATCGATCGGGAACGGGTGCTGATCAAAATTGCTTCCACCTGGGAGGGCATCAAAGCGGCTGAAGTTTTAGAACAAGAAGGCATCCACTGCAACCTCACCCTCCTATTTGGTCTGCACCAAGCGATCGCCTGTGCCGAAGCCAAAGTCACCCTAATTTCTCCCTTTGTCGGCAGAATCCTGGACTGGTACAAAAAAGCGACTGGCAAAGAGAGCTATGCCCCCCATGAAGACCCAGGGGTTATCTCTGTGACCCGCATTTACAACTACTACAAAAAATTTGGCTACACCACCGAAGTGATGGGGGCAAGTTTCCGCAACATCGATGAAGTCACTGAACTGGCGGGTTGTGACCTCCTTACCATCTCTCCCAGCATCCTTTCCATCCTGCAAAACACAACCGGTGAATTGCCCCGCAAGCTCGACCCCCAAACTGCCCAAAATTTCCCCATCGATCGGATCGAAATGGATAAAGACACCTTCGATCGGATGCACCAAAACGACCCGATGGCATCGGAAAAACTCACAGAGGGCATCAATGGTTTTACCAAGGCATTGGTTGCTTTAGAACGACTGTTAGCAGAAAGACTGCGCCGTTTGGAAGGGGAAGAGACCCTGGGTATAGCAGCCCGTCAGATGTTCCGCGTCTATGATTTAGACGGGGATGGCTTCATCACACGGGAAGAATGGACTGGTACCGATGCAGTTTTTGATGCCCTAGATGTCAACCAAGACGGCAAAATCTCCGCGGAAGAAATGGCGAGGGGAATTGGTGCTGCCTACTTACTGTCGGCATAGTTATAGAACGATCGTTTTTTAAGACCTGATCTAACAGGACTTACGTTGCTTTTTCTGAAACCCTAGCCCTCTCCCACAAAGGGAGAGGGGACTAGAAAAAATTCAGGACTTACCTTGCTTTTTCGGAACCCTCACCCTAGCCCTCTCCCAAGAAGGGAGAGGGGACTAAAAAATTGATCTCTTTCCCTTCTCCAAGGGATTGAGGGGAATTTTTCCTCAGCGAAAGACAGAAAGCAAGACTTACGTTGCTTTTTTTGAAACCCTCACCCTAGCCCTCTCCCACAAAGGGAGAGGGACTAAAAAAATTGATCTCTTTTCAGCGTAAGTCCTGAGAAAGAACAAAAAGCGAGACAGAGAACCGATCGGGTAAATTCTGGAGCGAAGATGTAGGATAGAAACAGCGATAACAACTTTACTATGGAAAATCAGGCATTTATGGGTACAATCACCCGAAGGAAGACCCGCCCCGTCAAAGTCGGCAATATCACGATCGGGGGTAGCAGTCCTGTAGTAGTGCAATCCATGATCAATGAAGACACTATGGACATCGCAGGCGCTACGGCAGCAATTCAACGACTCCACGAAATTGGCTGTGAGATTGTCCGCGTCACGGTTCCGAGCCTCGCCCACGCCCATGCAGTAGGAGAAATCAAACAAAAGTTGCAACAGCAATACCAAGATGTGCCCTTAGTCGCAGATGTCCACCACAATGGTATGAAAATTGCCCTTGAAGTAGCCAAACACGTCGATAAAGTCCGCATCAATCCTGGTTTGTATGTCTTTGAAAAACCAAAACCCGATCGGGTAGAATACACCAGCGCCGAATTTAATGAAATTGGCGAAAAATCCGTGACACTCTCAAACCCCTAGTGCAAACCTTGAAAGAA
>PHFO01000052.1 GCA_002861535.1 Cyanobacteria bacterium M5B4
CTCATTCTCCCCATGCTTTCCCTCTTTCTAGTCGTAAGCCCGTCGAAGTCCTTAACCCATTTTTTTGGTAAAATCCTCTAATACCAAAATTTTTTAGCGATACCTGTTATGCAAACATTTTTAGTCGCAGTTGATGGTTCCAAACTGCATCAGCACATTTTAGACCAAGTATTAGACTTGAGTACTCCGGGCAAAACTCACGTTATTCTGCTCACAGTGCTAGAACCGATCGGAAACTACTTACCCCCAGTATTGTTACCAACAGGAGATTGGGTAAGTTTGCCCCTTTTTAGTGATGAAGAAACGGAAAAGAAACTGCAAACTAGCTGTAGCATTCTCTTAAAACAAGCCTCCGATCGTCTTTCAGCCCAGGGCATCGCCAATGAAACCCGCATTGAAAGCGGCAGCCCCAGGGAAGTAATTTGTCACGTCGCCCAGGAAGTTAAACCCAACCTGTTAATTTTGGGTTCCAGGGGACTAGGTAACCTCGAACGCCTCATGCTGGGGAGCGTCAGTGATTATGTTGTCCACCATGCTCCTTGTCCTGTACTGATCGTGCGCTAATTGCGGGAACCTTGATATTGGGTTAAATCCGCCAATTCATTCAAACTCCTTAACCCTGGCTTGAGAGTGCCATTGATTTCCCAAGTGGGATAGCTGGTGATATTTTTGTCAGCGCAAACCTTCGCCTGGGGCGTTCCTGGTCCTCCGTTAGGAGAGCATTCCACGTAGGGCACTAGGCGCTTGGCTTCCCCAAATTTTTCCAGTTGTTCATGGCAGTGGGGGCACCAATTAGCACCATACATTTTTACGCCCTTACTTTCTAAATGGCGGGCTAACTGTCCACTAAAACTACTACTCGCCACCGCAAGTTGGTGTTGGGTAGAATAAAGCCCTAAAGCCCCAATCGTGACGACCAGACCAACCGACATACCCGTAAACAACAGTTGACCGTTATCTTCCCAATCGTTTGCCAAGAGATTTAACAACCAGATCAACGTGACATTGATCGCTGAGCCAATACAATATTGACAGACAGTTTTAATTTCAAAGGCTAAGAGATACATCAAATAACCACTGAAAAATAACATTGCTGTCGAAGCCAGAAAGACAATAAAGGCTAACTTTTGCTTGAGGAGGCGCTTGGCTTTTCCATCTTCCCTTCTGTCAAAGAGAGGAATTGCCGTCAAAGTTCCAACAAACAAATAGGCTAAACCACCAAAAACTGTCAATGGAATGCCAAACACCTTGGCATATTCACTACTCAAGACCAAGTCACAGCCCGTACCACTGCCCGCAGCACAAAATGCTGGGGCTCCCCCCATAAAATGAGTAATGGTCAAATAGGAGGTAAGTACAGTGCCAAAGACTGACAAACCCACGATCGCGGGGCGGAATACCTTAGCAATAGGCGGTTCGGCTAGGGGACGCATACCATACTCCAAAAGAATGACTCTAACTTAGCTTAATTTTACCCACATCGAGCTTTTGTCCACTTTTTATCTGTACGGCACTTTTGTTGCTTACCTGCCCAAGTTAATTGCCATTTGCCCCCCACTAGGCTCATTTCTAAGCGATACTTTACCGCTGCTACAGAGTCATCAGCTACGCCGGTAATGGTATGGGTGACTACCGCTTTGCCAGAAGCATAACTCACGGAAATACTCTCAGACTTTAATCCCTCTGGTTGGGGATTGGTAAACCTGCCCAGGGTGCGGAATGCCACGATTTTGGGGTCAATGTCACTGATTGCTTGAAAGGGCGTCACATCGACGGGGGCGTAGTCTTCTTTTTTAGGGGTCTTGGGGGGGCTTTCTTGGGGTTGTTTGGGATCGCTCTCCTGGGCGATAGATTGCCCGATCGTTGTTGTTAGCAAAAAGACTAACAAAGCCGACATTAGCAATTGAAGGGATTTATGCATAACTTGTGACGATGATTGCACCACCAGATTAAAATAAATTGCCAAGATTTAGTTGATTTTTACCCCCATCAACTCATAAAACCGATCGAAGTCAAAATGTTGCTCTAGCAATTCCACAATACATTTTACCTTTAGCCCCTCCTGTAGCCGCACTTGCCCCAGACAATCGCGAATAATCTCTACGGTGGTTAAAGTGTCTTTACTCACCGCCAATACTGGCACCTCAAATTCTGTCGCCCGCTGTTTAACTTCAGGGGTCACTTGGGGCGTACCCGTCAAAATCAAACACACTGTGGAAGTCTCCAGAGCCGCCATCTGTAAATCTACCCTACTACTCCCCGTCACCACTGCCTTCTGAGGGGCATTGCGGAAAAACACCTGGGCAGAATTGACATCCATTGCCCCAATTTTCAGGTCTTCTACCAAGATTTCCCCTAACCCGATCGTTTCTGGGGCATAGAGTACTTCCGCTCCCAATTCCTCCACTAAAGACTGCACGCTGATACTACGGAGTATGCGGCTCTCCGGCATTATTGCTAGCACGGCAATTCCCTGACTCTCTAGGTAGGAAGTTAACACCGATCGGGCAAAATCTAATGACTGGGGGGGAATATCGTTGATCACTACTCCCATTAAGTGGCTACCCATGCGCTCCTTTGCTACTAACAAATGATCCGCTACTAATAGGTCACTGTGGCGTACTACTAATAAAATAGGCGCTTCCAATGTCGCTGCCATCTGCCGCAAAGATAGGTCAAAAATAGCTCCCTCCGCCGTATTGGCAGGGGCTTCTACCAGCACCATATCCCCGGAAGTCATAGTGTGGTACTGCCGTAATTGCTCGGTGTAGCTTGCCGGATGCTGGAGTTGGCTTTCTAAGGACTGCCGATCGAGATATAACAAAGTGGGACGAATTAACTCAGGATCAAGGTTGAGGGCATGGGTGATAAACTGAACGTCCGCCTCGATCGGGTGGGCATCCATTGGCAAATTCCTACTTGTAAAGGTTCCCAAGGGTTTTCCGTAAGCCACCTTCAAGCCCTTGCGCTGCAAATGTAAACCTAATCCTAAAATTACGGCTGACTTGCCGCTCCCACCCCTAGTTGAACCCACTAATAAATGTTTTGGCACACCAACACCCCATTACCTTTTAGTCCCCTATTTTGCCACACCAAACCCAAACCTATAACAGTAAGTATTTTTACTTATTAAACTAAATCTTAAGAATTGCTTAAGCAAAGATAGGAAATAAAACTTCATTTATCCTCAACAAAAATTTACCAATCTTCATACAAAGCTGCCAAACCTCCTTCTAGGGGTGGTGTTTTAGATAACGTTAAGATGTGTTAAGCTATTAGCCAATAGCAGTTAGGCTAGAATTCTTCTAAAGAGAGCTAGCACTATACTCTAAATTCAAATATATTCACTGGATTTAACGCGATGACTATAGCAATCGGTAGATCACAACAAGTGGAAAGGGGCTTTTTTGATGTCCTCGACGACTGGCTCAAGCGCGATCGGTTCGTGTTTGTCGGTTGGAGCGGATTGTTGCTCTTTCCCTGTGCATTTCTCTCCATTGGTGCATTCTTTACTGGTATCACTTTTGTTTCTTCCTGGTATACCCACGGGTTAGCTTCTAGCTTCCTCGAAGGTTGCAACTTCTTGACTGCGGCTGTTTCTACCCCTTCCCTCAGCATGGGTCACTCCCTGCTGTTACTGTGGGGTCCTGAAGCCCAGGGTGACTTTACCCGTTGGTGCCAAATTGGGGGCTTGTGGACTTTTACTGCCCTCCACGGTGCTTTCGGCTTGATCGGCTTCATGCTCCGTCAGTTTGAAATCTCCCGCCTGGTGGGTATTCGCCCCTACAACGCGATCGCTTTCTCTGGTCCGATCGCTGTATTTGTCTCCGTATTCCTGCTCTACCCCTTGGGTCAAGCAGGTTGGTTCTTTGCCCCCAGCTTTGGTATTGCTGGTATCTTCCGCTTCATCCTGTTCTTCCAAGGTTTCCACAACTGGACCCTCAATCCCTTCCATATGATGGGTGTAGCGGGTATCCTCGGTGGTGCTTTACTCTGTGCCATCCACGGCGCAACCGTAGAAAACACCCTCTACAAGGATGGAGACAAGGCTAACACCTTCGTTGCTTTCAGTCCTACCCAAGCGGAAGAAACCTACTCCATGGTGACTGCGAACCGTTTCTGGAGTCAAATCTTCGGTATTGCTTTCTCCAACAAGCGTTGGTTGCACTTCTTCATGTTGTTCGTGCCTGTAACTGGCTTGTGGATGGCAAGTATTGGTGTGGTAGGCTTGGCGCTCAACCTCCGTGCCTATGACTTCGTCTCCCAAGAATTGCGTGCGGCTGAAGACCCTGAGTTCGAGACTTTCTACACCAAGAACCTCTTGTTGAACGAAGGTATCCGCGCTTGGATGGCTCCTCAAGACCAGCCCGCAGAGCGCTTTGTCTTCCCTGAAGAAGTATTACCCCGCGGTAACGCTCTCTAATGCCCGATCGGTCAGCTATCTAAGCGATTAGGTAGCTGGCTGTTGAATAATAGATAAGAAGTTTTAATTGGAGCTTTACTCTCGTGACTACGACCGTTAACTTTAACAGTCTTGGTGTAGGCGGACGTACTCTGGACTCTACTGGATTTGCCTGGTGGTCTGGGAATGCTCGCCTCATCAATCTATCTGGCAAACTGTTGGGTGCCCATGTCGCCCACGCCGGCTTAATTGTGTTCTGGGCAGGGGCTATGACCCTATTTGAATTAGCCCACTTTACTCCTGACAAGCCCATGTACGAACAGGGTTTGATTTTGTTGCCCCACTTGGCTACCCAAGGCTGGGGTGTAGGACCAGGGGGCGAAGTAATTGATACCTTCCCCTACTTTGTTGTTGGTGTATTACACCTGATTTCCTCTGCTGTATTAGGTCTGGGCGGTATTTACCACGCCATCCGTGGACCAGAAGTTTTAGAGAATTATTCCCAGTTCTTTGGTTACGACTGGAAGGACAAGAACAAGATGACCACGATCATCGGCATTCACTTGATCCTGTTGGGTTGTGGTGCTTTCTTGTTAGTGATCAAAGCTATGTTCTTGGGTGGTCTCTACGATACTTGGGCACCGGGCGGTGGTGATGTGCGGGTGGTCACAAACCCGACACTTGACCCGACGATCATTTTTGGTTATTTGTTTAGTGCTCCCTTTGGTGGTTCGGGCAATATTATTGGGGTAGATAACCTGGAAGATATTGTCGGTGGGCACATCTGGATTGGTTTTATTTGTATTGCTGGTGGTATTTGGCATATTGTGACGAAGCCCTTTGGTTGGGCACGCCGCGCCTTTATTTGGTCTGGTGAGGCTTACCTCTCCTACAGCTTGGGTGCTTTGTCTTTGATGGCATTTATTGCTACCTGCTATGTGTGGTTTAACAACACGGCTTACCCCAGTGAGTTCTACGGTCCTACTAGCTCTGAGGCTTCTCAGGCACAAGCTATGACCTTCTTGGTACGCGACCAAAAGTTGGGGGCTAACATTGCTACTTCTCAAGGTCCTACGGGCTTAGGTAAGTATTTGATGCGTTCTCCTTCTGGGGAAATCATCTTTGGCGGTGAAACTATGCGCTTCTGGGATTTCCGTGGTCCTTGGTTGGAACCCCTCCGTGGTCCTAATGGTTTGGACATCGACAAGCTCAAGAACGACATTCAGCCCTGGCAGATTCGTCGGGCGGCTGAGTACATGACCCATGCTCCCCTTGGTTCTTTGAACTCTGTGGGTGGTGTAATCACGGAGATTAACGCGGTTAACTATGTATCTCCCCGTTCTTGGTTGGCTACTTCTCACTTCTGTTTGTTCTTCTTCTTCTTGGTGGGTCACTTGTGGCACGCTGGAAGGGCAAGGGCGGCAGAAGCTGGGTTTGAAAAGGGCATCGATCGTAAGACTGAGCCTGTATTAGAGATGGGTGAAATTGATAAATAGATGAAGTAATAGAGCCGATCGGAATTAACCGATCGGTTTTTTTGGTAGGCGATAATATTCCCATGGTTTGACATACTCCCCACAGCGGGGAGAAGGGAAGTCCCCTCTCCCTTTTTGGGAGAGGGCTAGGGTGAGGGTTTCCGAAAAAGCAACGTAAGTCCTGGGCAGGGATAATTTGTGGAGGAACAGAATTTCCCCTTATCCCGCAATCATGGTTGTCAAGCCGATGCCCTGAGCCACTCTTTGGCGGCAGCGATTTGGGTTTTGACTTGCTCTAGGGCAGTGCCGCCATAGCTTTGCCGCGCTGATACCACATGCTGAGGCGTGATGGCATCATAAATATCTTCACCAAAGAGGGGGTGGAAAGACTGCCACCGATCGAGGGGTAATTGATTGAGCAAAATTCCTTCTTCTACGCAGGTTTTGACTAAGCGTCCCACCAAGTTATAGGCTTCGCGGAAGGGAATCCCCTTAGCGGCTAGATAATCTGCTACATCTGTGGCGTTAGAAAAATCGTTATTCACTGCCCGCCCTAGAGACTCCGATCGGAAAGACAAACCTTCTGCCAGCAAAATAGTCATAGCAGCCAGGCAAGACCGGATGGTAGTTACAGTATCAAACAGGGCTTCTTTATCTTCCTGCATGTCTTTGTTGTAAGCGAGGGGCAGACCCTTGAGCATGGTAAGCATCGCCTGTAAGTGCCCGAAGACCCGACCCGTTTTACCCCTGACTAACTCTGGTACGTCTGGGTTTTTCTTTTGGGGCATAATGCTGGAGCCGGTACTGACCCGATCGCTGAGAAGGACAAACTGAAATTCCTGGGAAGACCATAAAATTATCTCCTCCGCCAGGCGGCTGAGATGCACCATAATCAAACTACAGGCATGGCAAAACTCCACCACAAAATCCCGATCGCTGACACTATCGAGACTATTGCGCGTCACCCCAGCAAAGCCCAGTAACTGCGCTGTATATTCCCGATCGATGGGGAAAGTAGTCCCCGCCAATGCCCCTGCCCCCAAAGGACAGAGGTTCACCCGTTGGTAGACCTCCTGGAGGCGCTGCTGATCCCTAATTGCCATTTCAAAGTAAGCCAATAAATGGTGAGCCAGGCTGACGGGCTGGGCGCGCTGGAGGTGGGTATAACCAGGGATGAGAGTATCTAGGTGATTTTCCGCTACTGTCAATAATGTCTGTTGCCAGTGGTGTAGGTCTGCTTGGATCAGCGCAATCTGTTCCCGCAGATATAGTCTGACATCAGTAGCTACTTGGTCGTTACGGGAGCGGGCAGTGTGGAGTTTTTTCCCCAGGTCGCCAATAATTTCCGTCAACCGCCGTTCTACAGCTAAATGGACATCCTCTGCCCCTATCCCAGGCTTAAATGCCCCCGATCGGTACTCCTGGCGGATTTGCTCTAGACCCTGCACAATTTGTTCCCCTTCCTCTAGGGTAATAATGCCCTGCTTCGCCAACATACGGGCGTGGGCTTGGGAACCAGTTAGGTCGTATTCAATTAAGTTGATGTCAAACAAAATACTGGCATTAAACTGGGCGATCGTGGGATGAAGGGCAAGATCAAAGCGTTGGCTCCAGGGGCTATTCATAGGCAATCTAGACAGGTAATCTACTTTAGCAGATTTGCACGTCTGTCAGGCTTACGCTAAGCAAAAACACCCCGAAAAGGTTAAAGCCCCACTAAACTCGGTATCGATCGGTAAAGTTCTAAATAACGCTCTGCCGAAGTCTCCCAGCTAAAGTCCATCGCCATACCCCGCCGTTGTAACTCTCTCCAGGTATCAGGATAGCGGAAACCCTCGTAGGCGCAGATCATCGCCGTATACATATCCATGGGGTCATAACGATCGAAGCAGTAGCCATTGCCCCTGCCCGCCACTGGATCATGGTGTTGCACCGTATCCACCAACCCGCCCGTACTACGCACGATCGGCACACAGCCATACTTAAGGGCGATCATCTGACTAATACCGCAGGGTTCAAAGCGACTGGGCATCAAAAAGGCATCACAACCGCCATAAATCCGCTGGGACAGAGGCGAACTAAACAAAATTTGCGTAGACATCTTGCCCGGAAACCGCGCCGCCAACTGCCATAACTGGGACTCGTAATAGCGGTCCCCCGACCCCACCACCACAAACTGGGAATTAGTAAAGGACAAAAATTGCCCGATCATCTGGATCACCAAATCCAAGCCCTTCTGCTCCACCAGACGAGTGACCATCCCCACCAAAAAAGCATCCTTGTTAGTCTGCAAGCCCACTTCCTGCTGCAAAGCCAGTTTGTTTTCCATGCGCAATTCCAGACTATCCCGATCGAAATTTCTGACTAAAAAAGCATCAGTACTGGGGTCATACTTGTCATCAATACCGTTCAAAATGCCCCTGGGGATCAGATGGGACAATAAACCATCCAGCCCCTCCCCATAGGCAGGCGTACAAATCTGTTTAGCATAGGTAGGCGAAACCGTATTCACCCGATCGGCGAAGGAAATAGCCGCCGCCATCGTCGTATCCCCCTGAAAATACCAGGGCACCCAAGTGATCTGCTCCAAGCGCCAGCGCCAGGGGCCCTGATAAGCCAGATTATGGATCGTAAACACCGTCGCAATATCCGGGGTTTGGTGCATCCAGACGGGGATCATGCCCGTATGCCAATCGTGGCAGTGAATCAAATGGGGCTTCCAAAAATTCCAGGCAAACTCGGCACAGGCATTGGCAAATAAAGTAAAACGCCAGTCTTCGTCATCGCCGTAATAAATGCGATTTGCCATAAACGCCCCATGCCCCACCAAATATAAGGGTACCTCTGAGTCAGGCAGGCGGGACTCAAAAATATCAAAATCTTGATACATACAACGCCCCCGCCAAATTAACTCGACTGGGTCCTTGAGACGGCTCGTCACGACACCGTAATAGGGCAAAATTACCCGTACATCAAAGCCCTTATTGTGGAGCACCTTCGGCAGGGTACCAACTACATCAGCCATGCCCCCCACTTTGGCAAGGGGAGAGGCTTCGGCAGCGGCAAATAAAATTTTCATGGGGGAGACTGTGGACTACTCCTCGTTATTGTCAACTGTAGAGGAAACTTTGGCAACTTCTGGCTCCATAGAAGGTAACTCTAAGCAGTAGCCTGCCCCATAGATAGTCTTAATAAATTTGGGATGCCTGGGGTCTGGTTCCATTTTGGTGCGGAGGTGCCGGATATGGACGCGGATGGTTTCGATGTCGTCATCGGGTTCATAGCCCCATACCTCCCGTAAAATTTCGCTGGGGGCGACGGTCTGTCCATGGCGCTGTAATAGACAATGGAGCAGTTCAAATTCTAGGTGAGTAAGTTTGATCGTTTCTCCCTGCCACACAGCTTCAAAACGTTCGGGAATGAGTGTAAGACTGCTATGGCTTAAAATTTCGTTGTGCTTGGCCGCCTGGGGAATCCGATCGGTGCGTCTTAAAAGTGCCCTGATGCGCGCTAGCATCTCCTCCATCTCGAAGGGTTTGGTGAGGTAGTCATCGGCACCAGCATTAAAGCCCTCCACTTTGTCCTGGGTCTGACTCATCGCGGTGAGCATCAAAATCGGTATGTCCCTAGTGCGTTCGTCGCGGCGCAGACGTTGGCAGACCGTAGTACCAAACACCCCAGGTAACATCAAGTCCAGAACAATTAGATCGGGGAGTAGTTGGATCGCCAAGGCTTGCCCCTTAATGCCATCATCAGCTTGATAGACTTGATAGCCCGATAACTCTAGGTTTACCGTCACTACTTCGGCGATAGCGCTGTCATCTTCGATTACAAGTATTCGAGGCATCTTTCCCTGAATCTGGGTTAACTTAATTTTATTTGAATTTTAGTAAATTTTCTAGCCCTCCGCTTCATCTTCTGATACATTTCTTGAACTCTTTGTCAATTCAAGCAGGACTTACGTTCATTTTTCTGAAATCCTCACCCAAAAAACCCTGTGGGAGAAGGGATTGAGGGGAATTTTTCCTAAATTAACGTCAGTTAGGGATAAGAAAAGACTAACAACCTGAGTTCGATACTTCTGGAAATCTCAAAACCTTTGTCTAGCCTTGACTTCACTCTCCCTGAGCAGGTTGCCGGGCTTTGACTCCGCCCAGCCCTCGAAGGGGGAGCATAAGTGGAACTTAGCGGACAAATTTGGGCATTACTTCTGCCGCTGTGAACACGCCGTAAAGACCCCGATCGTGCATTTGTTTCCCTGCTTTAAGATAGCCGAAGGCAGTTCCGCAGACATTAGCTGCCATAGAAGTTTCATCTCCCAGGGTAAAACAATGACTAGAAATTTTGCCCTCAAAGGTGCGCCCCGTCA
The DNA here is from genome assembly GCA_002861535.1 of Cyanobacteria bacterium M5B4. GTDB lineage: Bacteria > Cyanobacteriota > Cyanobacteriia > Pseudanabaenales > Pseudanabaenaceae > M5B4. The sequence goes on from PHFO01000052.1 coordinate 10,247, forward strand.
GTTTCATGGTAGTGCTAAGGGGCTTTTTGGGGTTGCGGGTATCAACTACTCCCCCTACCTTGACGCGGCTACGATCGCAGATACCTAATCTTTCTAGCATTAAATCGTCGGCGTGTTCCATATTCTCTAGGGTCAAGATGCCGTTAGTCCGATCGAGGAGGGCTTCCACTTCCGCGTCAGTCATAGCTTTGGCGGACTCTACGTCATAGCCGGGCATGTGGGCAATATCTTCGCGCACAGTGGCGCGATAGGCAGTCCAATTGGCGATCCCCACGCCAAAAGTAATTTCTACTTGGTGTACTTCGGCAAAACTCTGGGCAGCGATCGCGGCTGCGGCTGTCAGTAGTCCGGGGGTTGCCCCACAGCCGGTCATGTAGGTAATTCCCGCCGCTGCTAAACGATCCTGGAGGGCTAAAATTTGCGTCATAGCGCTGGTACGCTTGAGAGCATCCACTAGCACCCCCCGCCAACCCGATCGGATAAACTGCTCTGCCACCTCTGCCATGAAATTATTAGGCAAATTGGGCAAAGCCAAGAAAAAGCCTTCAATATCGTAGGAAAGGAGTTGTTGGATGCTATTTTCGCTGGGTATAGGCTCAAAATTACTATAGTCTAGCCCCTGGGGGTTGTAGGCAAAGCTACCCCGATCGGCGATAGCGACTAACTGCATTTCCGCCTTGGATGCCAGCACCTGTGCCCCAGCCCTGCCGAGACCACCAAAGCCTAAAATTCCTACTCGTATCATCTTATTTTTCCTATCTTGCTGTTTTAGATTAGCTCAAAATGTTACTAGAGGATATTAAATCGTTGTAATTGGGCTTTAAGCACTTCTGTTAAAGGTTTAGTCAAAGAATTACTATCAGGATAGATTAACCGCTGATGAATAGGCAAATCAAAGGGGAATATCCCTTCTTCGGGATCGTTTTGAATTTGAATCAATAAAATTTGCTCCAGTCGTTTCACTTGGAGGGCATAGCCGACTTCAACACAGACCTGGGGGCTCAATAATAACTGGGGGGGGCGTCGTCAGTAAGCGCAACGGGGCTGACATCCGCCAGAAAAATAAGACTACGTCTGAGTTTGGTCATTAGATTACTGTTAAGTTTAATCGGTTCCTGTTTCGATCGGTGGGAGAGGTCTAAGCCGATCGTAAACTTAGCTTTTTTATTGAGTTCGGGGATAATTTTGTCTAGGGTTTCGCGGATAATTTCGCTGGTTTCCGATCGTTGGTTTTGATAGGAAAAGAATATTCTAGGTGATAGTTTATTGATACTCTCCTGCTTAATAAAATAGATTTCGTGGCTGATTAAATCGATATTAGCGATCGTGTAAGTTCCACTGCCTTCAATATAAAACTCGATCGTGTCTCCCGCCAGATAGCGCTGGAACCACTCCGTTCCTTCTACGGCTGTCACTTCATCCAAAAAATCTGCTCGCAGAGCCGACTTCAATAAGCTATTTTTTGCCAAACGCAGGTCATGGGGACGCTGGGCAATCCCACTTAAAGGCTCATATTCTGGAAGGTACCAGGCTTTTAAGGAAATAATTGCCATGATTTTAGGGAAGAGATGGTCATAATTTACCACGAAGATTTCGCTTGTTTGAGCACTAAGATTGACTAAAATTAAATGATAGTTATAGGTTTCTCTGTTATGACGATCGTTGTTGTTCCTTTGATTGACGGATTTGAAGAGATTGAAGCAGTCACGATCGTGGATGTATTGCGCCGCGCCGAGATTACTGTGATGACAGCAGGTGTTACGGGGCGGGCTGTAACTGGCTCCCACGGCATCAAAATTGAGACAGACACATTATTGACCGAGGTTAACTTAGGAGCAATTACAGCGATCGTTCTGCCTGGAGGTCCAGGGGTAAAACAACTCAAAGACCATGAACCCCTTTTGCAGATGGTGCAGACCCACTACCGATCGGGAAAACTAACCGCAGCCATTTGCGCTGCTCCCCTAGTTCTGGAGGCAGCTGGTCTTTTGACAGACAAACGAGTTACTTCCTATCCTTCTGTGAAAGATCAACTTAATTGTCAAGAATACCTCACAGATGCTGTGGTTATAGATGGTCATTTGATCACCAGTCGCGCCCCTGCTACGGCAATGGCCTTTAGTCTGGCGTTGGTAGAAGTTCTCCAAGGGAAAGATAAAGCCCGATCGGTGGCAGAAGCTATGTTATGGTCTGTCTAAAAGACCCAACAAAATATAAAAAGTCGGGCTTCGACTCCGCTCAGCCCTCAATAATCAATCAAAGGGGGGCGAGTATAATCGAAAAAATATAAAAAGCAAATGACTCTAACCCCCAACTTCAATACTCCTACCTTTGATCAAAAGTCGCCCCCCAGCCCTGAGTTGATCGATGCCTGTGTGCATTGTGGTTTTTGTTTAGCTACTTGCCCTAGCTATCGGGTGATTGGCAAAGAAACTGACTCTCCCAGAGGGCGTATTTACCTCATGGATAGCATCAATACCGGGGAAATTTCCCTCGCTCCTGAGGTTGTAGACCATTTCGATAGTTGTTTAGGTTGTTTAGCCTGTGTTACTGCCTGTCCTTCCGGCGTACAGTACGACAAATTGATCAGTGCCGCCCGTGCCCAAGTGGAGCGCAATCATCCCCGATCGGTGTTAGACAATTTACTAAGACAGTTCATTTTTAGGGTGTTTCCCTATCCCGATCGGCTGCGTTTGTTGTTATCGCCCCTGTGGCTCTATCAAAAGTTGGGTTTACAGGCTTGGGTACGGAGTTCCGGTCTACTGCGATTGCTCCCTAAGAGGTTGCAGGCGATGGAATCAATTATGCCGCCCCTCAATAACGGTAGTTTCACCGATCGGTTGCCGGAGCTAGTACCCGCTAGGGGGGAAAAGCGCTACCGTGTTGGTGTGATTATGGGATGTGTGCAACGGGTATTTCAGCCCCAAGTGAATGAAGCTACGGTTCAAGTGCTGGCGGCAAACGGCTGTGAGGTAGTTATTCCCAGGGTGCAGGGTTGTTGCGGGGCGCTCTCTTGTCATCAGGGACAGGAGCTACAGGCGCAGGATTTAGCGAGAGAGATGATCGATCGGTTTGGTGATCTGGACTTAGATTATGTCATCATCAATGCCGCCGGTTGTGGTCATACCTTAAAGGAGTATGGTCATTTACTCCAAGATGATCCTAAATACAAAGACAAAGCGCAAAACTTTGTTAAACAAGTAAAAGACATCCACGAATTTTTAGCAGAAGTTGGTATGATAGCCCCCCTAAAACCGATCGGTGAGACTACTGTAAGGGTAGTTTATCAGGACGCTTGTCATCTTTTACATGGACAGAAGATCAGTTTACAACCCCGTAGTTTACTCAAACAAATTCCCAATTTGGAACTAGCAGAAATTGTTGACAGCGCCCTTTGCTGTGGTAGTGCCGGAGTTTACAACATCTTACAGCCAGAAGTAGCAGAAGAGTTAGGCAACCAAAAAGTGAACAACCTGCTTGCTCCTCAGCCTGATATTATTGCTTCTCCTAATGTAGGCTGTGTCCTGCAAATTCGTAAGCATCTTACTTTACAACAGCGCCAAGTGCCGGTCTGTCATCCGATGGAATTACTTTACCGATCGATTGCTTGATCTTAATAAAAACCAGGACTTGCGCTAAGGCAAAATTCCCCTCCCCCTTTTGGGTGAGGGTTTCCGAAAAAGCAACGTAAGTCCTGAAAAACCTCAATCTCCAGGAAGAGTAAAAGAGAAAAACGATCGGCAACAAGATGCTCAACTGACATACAAATCTGCTAGTGCCAGAAAAGTATAGTTTTATGGGCTAAAATAAGAAATAATGAAAAAGCCAGTCAATCATCATGAAGTCCACCATAATTTATGACGGTAACTGTAATCTCTGTACCACATTTGTTAAATTACTAGAAACGATCGATCGGGGGGAAAGATTCTGTTATTTACCAATGCAACAGGTAGAAACACTCTTACACTTAGGGATTGATCCGGCAGAGATGGAGCAGGGGGTCATTCTTTTAACAGATAAAACAAAATACCAGGGCATGAAAGCAATTGAGCAGATTGGAGAGTTATTACCAGGCTTCGATCGTTTGGTTACTATTTACAATCAAATCCCTGGAGTCAAACCTCTAAGTTATTCTAGTTATGCCTGGGTGAAAGACCACCGCTATCAGTTATTCGGTCAATGTCAGACCTACGAATCTATTTATCCTTTTTGTGATACGTCATGCCCTACCCCTCTGTAATTTTGCCTGGTTATTTGGCAGGCAGTCAGGACTACGAAATCATGGCAAACCACATGAACGATCGGGGTTTTCCTGCTGTCGTTGTGCCCCTCAAATGGTGGGAATGGCTGCCCACCGTAGGCGGGCGATCGGTGGTTCCCATTATCGATCGGTTAGACCAAACAGTAAAACAGGTCTTACAAACCTACAAGACAGATAAAGTAAACATCATCGGTCATTCGGCGGGAGGATGGTTAGCCCGTATTTATCTCGGCGAGAAAGCCTACTACGATCGCACCTGGCAGGCTAAAGCCTGGGTCAGTCACTTAGTCACCCTGGGCACGCCCCACACCAGCCAAGAACCCTGGACAAAAAAGAACCTTGGTTTTGTCAATGAGCAATATCCAGGCGCTTTCTATCCCGATGTGCGGTACATTTGCGTGGCAGGTAAATCCGTTTTAGGCAAAAATAACTGGCTTGCCTATCAGAGTTACAACCTCACGATCGGAGACGGAAATGCTTGGGGGGACGGCATTACCCCGATCGAGGCAGCCCACTTAGAAGGAGCAAACAACATCGTAATCGAAGATGTGAACCATTCTCCCAAGCAACCCCCCTGGTATGGCACAAAATCAATCACCGATCGGTGGCTAGTTCACTTGTAAAGACAACAAATAAGTTTAGTCAGGACTTACACTAAGAAAAAATTCCCCTCATCCCTCAATCCCCTCTCCCTTTGGGAGAGGGCTAGGGTGAGGGTGAAGTCTAC
>PHFO01000053.1 GCA_002861535.1 Cyanobacteria bacterium M5B4
ATCGCGGCGGTAGAGTTGGCTAAATTGCCCGTACTGGCACAAGCCACGGTAGAAAATCCTAACTCCCTTGCCCGACTCAGGGCTACGGATACCACCCTGTCCTTAAAGCTGAGGGTAGGCATATTGACAGCATCATTCTTAATAAATAGCCGCTTAATGCCCAAGCGCCGCGCCAACCTCGATGCCTTTAGCAGGGGGGTCATACCCGTCCCCACATCAATATAATCTTCCGTTTCTACCGGCAAGAAATCCCGATAGCGCCAAATGGAATGGGGACCAGCCTCGATCGATGCCCGCGATACCCGAGAAGCGATCGTGTCGTAGTTGTAAGCCACTTCCAAGGGACCAAAACATCTGGTACAAACGTGCATTGCCTTAGGCTCGTAGGTGGCACCACACTCCTTACATTGGAGATGGCTAAAAGTTCGTTCACAACTATAGCGGGTCAGGGTGGCAGTCATATTAGTTCTATTCACAGGTAAACCTACTTTACCACACCCCCAAGAAAGGATAAAATCATACCCGACTAAATGAGTCGGGATTAAAATTAGGACTTACGCCAAGCAAAATTGCCCCTCAATCCCTCCTCCCACAGCGGGAAGTAGAGCAAATTTTTCTAGTCCCCTCTCCCTTTTGGGGAGAGTTCAGTCCTGTTGTAAGATAAACAAAAAATAGAAGATGCAGAGACGACGATTTATTAACTACACGTTGACTAAACTACCACTGCTTGTGATGACACCGACATTGATAGCTTCCTGTGGTAAAGAAGGTAATAACATAAAGCAAAACGGAAAAACAGTAATTGTCATTGGTGCAGGAATTGCTGGGCTTGGGGCAGCACAAAAATTAAAGCAAAAAGGTTTTACAGTTGTAGTATTAGAAGCACAAGAAAAAGCTGGGGGCAGAATTAGAACAGATAGAACTCTTGGTCTGCCATGCGACGAAGGAGCAAGCTGGATACATGAGCCGGACGGAAATCCGATCGTTGATTTAGCATCACAGGCAGGAGCAAACACTTTTCTGACAGACGATGATAGTATAATTGTCTATGACATGAATGGTTCTGCATATTCTGATAGTGTTTTAACTAATTCAGAAGATCAATTTAACAAAGCTATGCAGGCAGTACAAGACGCAGGGAGTTTAACACAAAGTTTTGCCGCAACATTTGCCTCTTTGTATCCAGAGCGATCTAATAACAGACTATGGAAGTATATGCTTTCAGCATTTTTAGAATTCAATACAGGTGCAGACATTTCTAAACTTTCTTCCAAATACTTTAATGATGATGAACATTTTGCTGGCAGGGATGTAATAATAAGCAATGGTTATGACAAAGTAACGGATTTTTTAGTGACAGGGCTTGATATTCGTTTGAGCACAAGAGTTTCAGCCATTGATTACACAGGGTCTAAAGTGAAAGTCACTGCCAATAAGAGCATCATCGAAGGGGATTACGCACTTGTTTCTGTCCCCTTGGGCGTATTAAAAAACAATGCCATAAGTTTCACTCCAGAACTACCTGCCGATAAAATAGCCGCCATAAAAAAACAAATATGGGCAATGTGAATAAATTCCTTTTAGTGTGGAACACTCCATTTTGGAACCCAGATTTACAGTATATTGGATTTACACCGCAGACGAAAGGCAAGTTCAACTATTTCTTGAACGTGAAGAGATTTACAACGACAAACGCCCTAATGACTTTTGCTTTTGGCGACTATGCAACGTTAACAGAGAGTATGGCAGATGATGACATCATTTATGAGATAGTAGGGCATCTCCAAAGTATCTATGGCAACATACCCAATCCCACAAATATGCTTAGAACAAAATGGGGACAAAATATCAACTCCTTTGGAGCGTACTCATACGCAACAAACGGCACAACGACAGAGGATTTTGATACTCTGGCAAAAGAAGTCAACAATAAGATATTTTTTGCCGGAGAACATACCAATAGAGGCTACCGTGGAACAGTCCACGGAGCTTATTTGAGTGGAATACGTGAAGCTGATAAAATTATCGCTCTATAACCCAACTTCCCTTCTCCCCCTGTGGGAGAAGAGATTGGGGGAATTTTTCCTTAGCGTAAGTCCTGACCCAATGCCGCATACAGTCTTTGGGTGAGGATGCCTATTGGGAGCATTTAGGTCACGCTACTTTGACTTTGCCGCCTCGATCGCGTTGGCGATCAGGGCATTGACGGCATCAACTCCTTCCCAGCCGCGGATTTCGGTTACTTTCTTCTCCAGGTTTTTATAGGTGCGAAAGAACTCCGCAATCTCTTCTAAACGATGGGGGGCAATGTCGTTTAGGCTTTTAACATGGTTGTAACGGGGGTCTTTCACAGGGACACAGAGGATTTTTTCATCCCGATCGCCGCCGTCAATCATGATCAACATACCTAAAGGACGGGCGGGAATGATACACCCAGGGAAGGTGGGCTGGTCGATCATTACTAAGCCATCGATGGGATCGCCGTCATCGCCTAAGGTGTTGGGCACAAAACCATAGTCGCAGGGATAATTGACGGAAGAGTACAAAACTCGATCGAGGGCAAAGGCATTCAGTTCTTTATCAAATTCGTACTTGTTTTTACTGCCAGCGGGAATTTCGATTAAGACATTGAGTACGCCTGGCTTGGGCTGGGGCGGGATTAAAGATAAATCCATAGTGACTCCATGATGAACAATTAGTATCATGCCATTACTGGGGACGGGTGCGCGTAATTTGCCAACTCAAGATAAAAACAGGAATAACTCCGACAGCTAAAATTGCTAAAGCCGGAGCTGCAGATTCTCCTAAGCGTTCGTCTGAGGCGTACTGATATACTCTTACTGCCAGTGTTTCCCAATTAAAGGGGCGCATGACCAGGGTGGCGGGCAATTCTTTCATGACATCGACAAACATCAATAGAAACCCTGTAAGGATACTGCCCCAGATGAGGGGGGTATGAATTTGGGTGAGGATGACAAATTTCGGTGTGCCTAAGCTCTGGGCGGCTTCATCGAGGTGGGGTTTTACTTTGGCTAGACTGGCACTGATGGCATTGAAGGGCACAGCTAGGAATCTCACCAAATAGGCAAATACTAGGGCAAAAATTGTACCACTAAAGATTAAGCCTGGTTGCCACCCCGATCGCTGGAGGGTTTGATTGAGCCATTGGTCTAAGCTCCCCAGGGGGACTAGGGTACCGACGGCGATTACTGAGCCGGGGATGGCATAGCCGAGAGAAGCTAACTGCAATCCAGACTGGATCAGGCGGTCTTTGCCTATGCGTTTGATGTAAGCCAAAACTGTCCCCAAACTTGTGCCTAAACCGGCTGTGATTGCCGCTAGGACAAAGCTGTTGCGACTGAGGGCGATAAAATCTTGCCCGATCGTGCCCTGTTCCCAAGCTAGTTTTATTAGTAGCAGTACGGGTAGAAAAAAACCAAACAAAATCGGAGTCAAACACAATAACAGTGCTCCCCCTGCCCGCACACCGCTGAGGCGATACCGCACACACGATCGTTGTAGTTGGAAATTTTGATAGTAACGACTTTGACGGCGAGACCAGCCTTCTAACAAAATCAACCACAAAACAAACATAGTCAGGACTGCCGCCAACTGCATAGCGGCTTGTCTTTCTCCTAGTCCAAACCAGGTACGATAGATGCCGGTAGTAAAGGTGCCAACGCCAAAAAACTGGACTGTGCCGTAATCATTCAAGGTTTCCATTAAGACTAAAGCAAGACCACTCATGATGGAAGGACGAGCCAAAGGTAGAGCTACTCGCCTAAAACTCTCCCAGGGATTGGCTCCCAAGGAACGACTAGCTTCCATGGTGCAGACTGATTGCTCCAAAAATGCTACCCTCGCCAAGAGATAGACGTAGGGATAAAGCACCAAAACTAGCATTACTACCGCCCCCCCCAGGGAGCGCACGTTAGGAAACCAGTAGTCGGCGCTGGACTGCCACCCCCCCAGTTGTCTTAGTCCAGTTTGTACTGGACCATAGTAGGCGAGAAATTCGGTATAAACATAGGCTAGCAGGTAGGCAGGGGAGGCAAGGGGCAATAACAGGAGCCATTCCCACACCGATCGCCCAGGGAACTGGCAGGCAGTGACTAACCAGGCGGTACTCACTCCTAAAACTGTTGTTCCAATGCCTACGCCAATTGCTAAGTACAATGAGTTTAAGATATAGGATAAGAGAACGGTCTGACTAAGATGGTTCCAAGTGTCGTAGTTGTTGCTAAAAATACTCCCCAAAACAAACCCGATCGGGGCAAGAAATATCGATAAAAATAACAACAACAAAATAACATAACCAGACAAAGATCGTCTTTTCACTGTTTTAGTTACTCCAAAAACTTGCTTTTACTATCTTAACTGCCACCTAGAGCAAACTTTAGCTAAAATAACCCCGATCGTTACTAGTAGACAAAGAATAAGCGCAGTTGTCCAAGCTAGTTGTTGTTGGTTGCTAAAGGGCGATCGGGAAAATTCATAGATTAAGACTGCCAGAGATGCAGTCCTGTCCCATAAATTTCTTGCCCAATACTGATTAAATAATGCCGTAAATATTAAAGGGGCAGTTTCTCCAGCAATCCTGGCTATGCCTAACAAAATTCCCGTCCCGATCGAGGGCAGGGCAGCAGGAATTACTACTCCTAAAACCACCTGACTGGCATTGGCTCCCACTGCCAGTGCCCCCCAACGAATTTCCCCTTCAATCTGCTTCAAACTCTCCACGGTGGTGCGAAATACCAGGGGTAACATCACAATTCCCAGGGCTACGCCCCCCGCCACAGCGGAAAAGGAGTAACGCCCCTGGGTAACTGTAGTGGTGGGCAAGACGATCAAGCCGTAGACAAACACGCCAATCAGGATAGAAGGGACGCTGTAGAGGACGTTAGCGGCTAAAACTACTGATTTCGCCCACTTCTGCCCAAATTCCGTCCCATATACAGCCCCCAAAACCCCGATCGGGATACTCAAACTGCTGGCAAGGGTAACCATCCCGATCGTGCCCCATAAGGCATTGGCAAAGCCGCCGCCGGAAGCATTGGGGGCAGGGGGTAACTGAGTAAAAGCCAAAAGATCAAAACGACTCCAACCCCGACTAATAAGATAAAACAACAAACTAATCAGGGGAGTCAAAGCTAACAGAGTAGCGCCAAAAAAGACGAAAGACATCATCCGATCGATGATAGATCGCCAACTAAAAGAATGATGCAAATTAGCGGTGTTTTTCCAGTCTGCGTTCGTAATCTTTTTTCACCAACTTGTAAATCAACTCTGTGTTAAACACCGACTGCATGGCTAGACCCATGTTGGGATTGCGATCGAGTAAGGCACGGAGGTCATCTTTTTTCCAGCGTAAAACCCTAGTAGGCACTAATGTCCTAGTTGTAGCCGTGGCAGCTCCCCCCTGTAAAAAGCTCATCTCGCCGATAATATTGCCGTCTTTAAGTTGAGCTACCTCTAAGCCGGCTTTTTGTACCGATACCAGACCATTGAAAATCAACACCACACTGTCTATGTCTTCCCCCTCCTTGGTAATGTCATGAAAAGCATTGAGATTTTGCCAACGGGCAAGCCTCAGCAGTTTCTTATACTCTAAAAGAGAAAAACGATTAAATACAGTCTCGTATAACTCCATTTCTTCGGGGCGGAATTTAAGTTGTCCCCCGCTCTAGTAGGGAATAAAGAATTTGTCCCAAATTGATCACAATAAAACAGAAGTTCCACAGGATGCCTACCCACAGGGGACGATCGGCAATCAAAAAATCGTAACTAATTTCGGCGATGCTAGCACCAACTGCTGCTACTCTCAGTAATAAAATGTCCCGGACAAGGTAACTAATGGCTTGAAGGGAGTAAGAAATATGCCCAAATAACTCATAGTGCATAACTGGATACTGTGCGGTTCAATAGTTCACTAAATCCCGATGTTCCTGGACCAAATACTTCGCAGGAATTGTTAGGGCTTTCGATCAATTTGACGCGGTATAACTCGGCTCCTAGCTGTCTGATTGGCTCTGTCAGTACATTCTGGATGTAGACGGCGATATTTTCGGCAGTGGGTACAACCTCCGCAAAATAGGAAATATCGTAGTTCAAAAAAGTATGATCGAGGGGTTCTAATACAAAAGTATCGATCGTTTGCTGAAACTTCTCTAGGTCAATAATCATACCCGATCGGGGGTCGATCTCCCCCTTGACCGTAATTTCTAAATGGTAGTTATGTCCATGACCATTGGGACGAGCACACTTGCCATAGATAGCAGTATTTTCATCTAAAGAGAGGGTCTGTAATGCTAACCGATGGGCGGCAGCAAAATGGGTTTTAACTGTGAGATGTGCTTCCATAGAATTTCCTTGATAATCTGCCCAAAGTTCAGGATGTTCGTAGAGTTGAATGTTAACTAATGGTAGGTGGGGAGCAAGTCTATGCCAAATGACTCTAGCAATATTTTCGGTAGTGGGGAGGCATTCCGTAAATTCTGGCCAGACGTTATTTAAGTAACTAAAATTCAGGTCTTTAATTACTTCTCGATTGATAATGTGCTTTACCTCTGATAGATTCAAAACCATGCCATTGTGGGGATCAATTTCCCCCTGCATTGAGACAAACAACTCATAGTTATGACCATGACCAGGAAAGTTACAACCCTTACCAAAACGAGTACGGTTCTCTTCTTCTGATAGTTCCGGCAGCCAGTAGCGGTGGCTAGCAGAGAACTGGGCGCGCCTGTTGATGATGCACTGGGGCATGGGTAGGACTTGCTGTTAAATTTCTTAACTAGGTTAGCATTTCTTACTCACTTTCTACCATTCCAATTCGCAGATTGTCCCTTGGGGCTGATTGGGACGGCGGTCAAATTTTCCCCGCAGGCGGCGGGCGAGTTGGTAGGCGTGTTTGGTGCCGCCACTGACTTTGGTGGTTCCCTGGGGTAGTCCTGCGCCGTTGTCAATTACTTTGACCGATCGTTTACCGTTAATTTCTTTGCAGACTACTACAAGTCTTGTGGCACCGGTGGCGTGTTTGCCTACATTACAGAGGGATTCTTCTAAAAAGTCGCAGATTTCCCGTTTTAGCTCACCGTTTAAGCCCCGATCGTTGATGGGATTGATGTCGGGGATTTTGATTTTGAGGGAGCGAAAGCAGGCAAAGTCCCGTTGCATGGTGCGGTGGTAGACTTCAAATAATAGCTCGTGCAGGGGCGTAGAGGCGGCTTTGGCGAGATTTTCGGGGCGGAGAGATTCATAGACGCTACGCAGTTCCCGATCGAGTTGCTGTAATTTAGCGGCGATCGTTGTCTGGGGCACAACCTCCGTTTTGAGTAAACTAAGTATTTCTCCTAGAGTATGGAGTGGTCCATTGTGCATGGCATTGAAGGCATCATCAAGGGTCTGTTGTCGTTGTTCCAGGAGTTGTTGTTGTTGGGCTAAAAAAGCTCTGAAGTCCTGCACATTGCGGGTTACGACCGGAGCAGTGACGATACAAATTAAGGTGGGGATCACCGGTAGCCAATAGTGGTTAACTATCAATCCATAGTGGCAACTGCATAGGAAAATAATCGATAGTCCTAAGCCGCCATACATTTTCCAGGGGGAAGGACAGACCAAGGACCAAACAATAGTTCCAAACCCCCAAAAAATAATAAACACATACTCTAACAGGGGAGGGAATGTGCGTAGCAAAGGACGATCGTCTAAGACATAACTGATAATTTGACTAACAGTATGGGCATGGTATTCTACGCCAAAAATTTCTGTATTCTGTACCAAAAAACTATCTTTAGCACTAAAGGGAGCGGTGTAACCAATAATAATTATCTTATCAGCAAAAGTATCGGGGTTAAACTTTTTCTGCTGCAATTGAGCTAGGGAAAATCGCGGGAATTTAACGCCCCTGCGCCAGTTAATTAGCACCTGATTTCCCCCGGCATCTGCCCTGACGTAGCCTGCGGTGTAGCTCTTAAATCTGGTTAATTCTTTGTCCCCAAATCGAAAGGCATTTTCATCTTTAATCCCATTAGATAGGGTAATGCCCTCTTGCTCTAAATATAAAGTAGCTAAACGAGTAGCAAAGGCAAAACGATACTCTCCATCAATGCCAGGAGCGGATAATAATGAGCGGCGAATTTTGCCATCCATGTCTACTAAGACATCGGCAAAGCCGACTTGCTCCCTAGCTAGTCCGTAGGGTGGTCTGACGGAAGCATTATCAGGGGTAGGTAAGACGGATTTTTCAATGCCAATTACTTGGGGTGTATGAGCAAAAATTTGTTCTAATTCCTTAGTGCCAGGGGGCACAGGTAAATCCCGAAAAATATCAATCCCGATCGCTCTAACCTGATCGGTTTGTAAGTTCTTGATCAATTCTGCTAACACTTGATCGGGTACTGGATAACCCACATCCCTAAGATCAGCTTCATCAATGCCAATAATAACAACCCGATCGTCAATTGGTTCCGCCGGGCTGAGGGAAAAACTGCGATCGAGTAAATTTAATTCCCAAAACTGCCATACTCCGATAAATTTTGTTGCCATCACGATCGTGATTACTGTAATGCCAGAACCGATCGGGATAAGATGTTTTTGCAACCATTTAAGCATTAGCTTTTTGTAATAGGAATAAACCAGAACCCAAACCAATTAAATTTGGGAGCCAAGCCGCTAAAACGGGGGGTAAAATTTCCACCTGTCCCAGAGCGCCGCAGATAAATAATAGTAAATAATAGCCAAAAATAATCAATACACTAATACCAAATCCGATCGCGGTGCTAGTACGTTGGGGGCGCATTCCCAAAGGGGAACCAACTAGAGCAAAAACTACACAAATAAAAGGGAGGGCATACTTTTGTTGCAAGCTCACTTCTAATTTTCTCGCCTCCTTGAGGTTACCAGATTGTATAGTCAGTTCAATGAAGTTTGTCAGTTCTCTGATGTTCATTTCTTCGGCACTTCTCTGCTCCTGGGCAAAGTCTAGGGGCGCTCTGGGTAGTCTTAAATCCTGCTGCGCGAATTTCAAAATACTGTAATAGGTACCATCGGGTTTGATTAAATAGTTAGTACCATTGCGAAATTCCCAGACCCCTTGTTCTGCTTTCCATACCGCTGATTCCGCTGATAGTATTTGTTGGATTTGTCCCTGGGAAAAATCCAGAACTGTAATTCCTCTCATCACTTCACCGTCAAACTTACGGGCATAAAAACTCCGCACTAAACCTTGTTCTTTAGTACCGTCAGGGTTAACAATTTCGCCGTACTGCTGATAAAAAATATCGCGGTCTTTGAATTGGGGATTGGTTTGTTTAAGAGCGCGGCGCAATACGTTTTTTGCCTGAAAATTTGCTGAAGGTACAATCACTTCATGGAAAGCAAACGTCATGCCCGAAACAAATAAACTTAAAACTAAAGCGGGTAAAACTAAACGGTAAACACTAATGCCGCAACTCCTCAATGCCGTTGTTTCTCCATCTGCGGAAAAGCGACCGTAGGTCATCAAAGTAGAGAGTAACATCGACATGGGAAAAGAATAAACCATAAACCCAGGCAACTGCAATGCAAACACTTCTAAGGCAGTTAAAACGCTCAAGCCAGCATTAGTAATTAACCTAATTAACTCGAATAAAGACCCGATCGCTAGGGCAATAGAAGTAAAAGCCCCCACTCCAAATAAAAAAGGACCCACCATTTCACTAATGAGATAACGATCCATCAGGGAAATAGGTGTAAAACCAAGACTAAACGATCGTTTTTTCGCTCTAGGTATCGTTGCCATGGAAGACAAAAAGTAGATAACACAGTGTAGCAGATCAACTAGGTAAACTTCCCGCCGACTGAAGTCGGCGGCTTTCAAAAGCACCATGGAAGTTTGACATATTTGGGAAGAAAATCTTGGCAGTTACAGTATAACATCTTCTTGATACTGACAATATTGTCTCAGTATGATTGCCCTATAAATTATGGTAAGTATATGGAAAAGATTTCTACTATTTATGAGCTTGTTTATCTGTTCTTTAATTTATTTTATTTTTATTCCTTCTACTAGAGCCATTAGTGATAGTCAAATAGAATAAATTGCCAGAGGTATTACAGTAGAAGTAGCAGGTAATAATAGAGGCTCAGGGCTAATCTTAAAAAAGGATGACCCTAATAGCAAAGCATGTAGTGGCGACGGAAGACAAATATCAAATTGTTCCCGCTGATGCTACAGCCAGTTTAGATAAAACAACAGGACTTACGCTGAAGAAAAATTCCCCTTAGCCATTAGAAAGGAGATCGCTGCCGGTAGTTATGATTCTACGATTAAATTGTGGAACCTCAAGACCGGTAAACTAATTGAAACTGTGGCAGCCCAAAAAGCGAAAAACAACAGTCTCCCCCAACGGGTATTATCCGTTCTCTTTGGCTTGGATGGACAAACGATCGTTAGTAGCGGCGAAGATAACGAAGTGAAAATATGGGTAGCTCTGCAATAATTTAGCCGGTGTTTCTCATGCCCGCAGCAATGCCGTTTACGGTTAATAGTGCTCCCCTAAGCAATTCATTTTTAGAGTAGGGCGATCGGAGATCGAGGCATTGGTTAGTATACTGTCTGAGGCGTTTTAAGAGGGATATTTGAATAAAACCCAGGGGCACGATCGAATAATTTCTTAGTGCCACCGATCGTTGCAGGTCGGGGTCTCCGTCTAATAAATTTTCATGCTGAGAAATCTGCAAAACGACATTACAAGTGCGCTGATATTCCGCCAAAATTTGACTAAAGAAATACTGGGAATGGTCACGGAAATCAGGATTAGTTAATTCTTGGACATACTGGGCGGCAATTTGCAGGTCAGTCTTGGCTAGGGTCATCTCCACTTTGGAAATAATCATCTTAAAGAAAGACCATTTTTGATAGAGGAATTGAGTCAAGTTCAAATGCTCTGGATTTTCGGCTAAAAATTCCGTCAAAGCTGTCCCTACCCCAAACCAAGCTGGTAGTAAAAAGCGGCTCTGGGTCCAACCAAAGACCCAGGGAATTGCCCGCAAACTATCGAGGTCTTTTTTGCCAGACCGGCGCGCTGGACGGGAACTAATTTGTAACTGACTGATCTCTTCGATCGGTGTTACCTGATGGAAAAAGTTAGCAAACTCTGGTTCTTCATAGATCAAGCCGCGATAAACTTGCCGCGATCGATTTGCCAAGTCTTCCATAATGTCCCGCCAACAATCGACTGTGTCGAGACTGTTGGGCAATAGCCCCGCCTGAATTACAGCAGTAGCCACCTTTTCTAAATTGTAGAGAGCCAAGTCCGGCAGATTGTATTTAGAAGCTAAAACCTCCCCCTGCTCCGTAATTTTGATCCGCCCCTCCACACTGTGGGCTGGTTGCGCCAGAATTGCCTCATAGGTGGGACCTCCCCCCGCCCCACGGAACCGCCCCTGCCATGGAAAATGCGCAGTTGGACACCAAACTTCTTGGCTGTGACATTAAGCGCCTGCTGCGCCTTATAGATTGCCCAGTTACTACTTAAAAAACCAGAGTCTTTATTACTGTCAGAATAACCCAACATTACTTCTTGCAGATCGTTTTGACTGTTAAGAAAATCTCGATAGAGAGGAATAGATAACAACTCTTCTAACACCAGGGGAGCACAACGCAGGTCTTCCACGGTTTCAAACAAGGGCACTACTGCCAGAGTGCCTTTCCCTGTGGCAGGATCGTATAAACCAGCTTCTTTGGCTAATAACAAGACCTCTAAAATGTCGCTGACACTGTGATTCATACTAATGATATAAGTATGACAGATGTGGCTGGAAAAGACGGTCTGGAGCTTTTGTACTACCTGGAAAGTTTGTAAGATGTTCTTAGTAGCGTCAGAAAAAGCAAGACGATTGGACACGATCGGTCTTAAACTGGTTAGTTCTTGCAAAAGCCACTGTTGTTTTTCTGTTTCCGTCATGGTGTTATAGGGAACAGGGAGTAGCTTAAGTTGGGCGGCAATTTCTGTGATTGCTTGTTCGTGTTTGGTACTTTCTTGACGGATGTCTAGGTGAGCCAAATGAAAACGATAGACCTCTACTTGAATGATCAGTCTTTCTAAATCTTGGCTGTTTAGACCAAGGGTATGCAGACTTTGCTTAATCAAATGTAGCTCCGCTAAAAGTTGATCGGCGTTGTCATACCGATCGGTACTGACTAGATTGTCATCATCGATCGTTTGCCAGGGTGTGTGTTTAAGATTACAGGTAAAAGCCAGGGTGTTTTCCAAACGGGCGAGAATGTAAGACAGTTTGAGACGGAAAGGTTCGTTCCGATAACGCAGAGATAAACTATCGTAGATTTTTGGAAATAGTACTTGGTCTTGGCTTAAACTTTGCAATAGTTCCCGATCGATGTCAACTAAGTTTTGTGAAATCGATAACCTCTGTAATAGCTGTTTGACCGATTTAATATATTTTGTTAAAACTAACTCTCTTTGATAACAAGCAGTCTGCCAAGTGACAGAAGGAGTAACAGAAGGATTGCCGTCCCGATCGGAGCCTACCCAAGAGCCAAAGGTGCAAAAGCTAGGTTTGGGGGGATTAAGAGAAGGGAATGTTTGTTTAATGGAGCGAATCAAACGATCGTATAGAGTAGGAATAGCATCAAATAGCACTTCTTCAAAATAGTGCAGAGTGTATTCCGCTTCATCTAACACAGTGGGTTTATTGTGATTAAGTTCATCTGTGTACCACCAAAATTTAATCTCTTCACAAATTTGCCCGCGGATTAATTCATTATCTTTACTAGAATCTTGATCTAACTTGTTAAGTAATTTAGCAATGCGCCGCTGTCTTTCGCGGATCGTCTGTCGGACAATTTCTGTGGGATGGGCAGTAAAAACTAGCTGAATATCCAAACGATCGAGGAGTTGTTGGATATGGCGGAAGGGCACATTCTGTCGTTTTAACTCCGGGAACAACCAGGCAAAAGTCCCGATCAAGTTGGTCTCATGGGAATCTAGGGCATCTTCCTGTTCGTTTTGTTGTTCAATAATGTTGATCAGTTGAAAATAGAGAGCAAAGGCACGGGAAGCGGTAATCGATCGGGATAGGTCGAGATTTTCCACGATCGCTGCCGAAGGATACTGGTCATAGTCGTAGTGATGACGCAATTGCCTGAGCAAATTGACAATTTCCTGCCCGCAAGTTTCCAACAAAACTTGGTCTAACAACTCTTCCATCAGCCTGAGACGATGGTGCAGACGGGGACTCTGAACCACTGTACCATTCTCTTCGGGGAGGACAAGGGGCGGGGATATGGTCATGGAATGGAGCTAAGACAGCATTGATCACTATACTAGGTTGCAGTCCTACTAGTGTTACAGATTTAACGAAATAATCTGGTTTTGCCCATGAACCTACAACAGATTTTGACTGATATTTTAGCTACTATCTCGGCTCTGGGCTGGCTTGCTCCCTTGGCATTCATAGCCATCTATACCCTAGCAACGATCGGTTTTGTGCCAGGCTCCCTACTTACCCTGGGGGCGGGCATCCTCTTCGGCGTGATTTGGGGATCGGTTTATGTTTTGATCGGGGCAACCCTGGGCGCGATCGGGGCGTTCCTGTTGGGACGCTATTTGGTGCGGGGCTGGGTCAGTAGCAAAATTGCCCAATCACCCAAATTCCAAGGGATCGATCGGGCTGTGGCGCAGGAGGGCTTAAAAATTGTCCTGCTTACCCGTCTTTCCCCCTTATTCCCCTTTAATTTGCTTAATTATGCCTTCGGTATTACGGCAGTCTCTCTGAAGGACTATGTCATTGGCTCTGTGGGCATGATCCCAGGGACAGTCCTGTACGTATATGTAGGTTCTCTCGGTGGCAATTTAGCCCAGTTAGGCAGCAAAATTGAGCCTAATCCACTCCTCCAGTGGACGATCAGAACGATCGGTTTTGCCGCAACCCTGGCTGTGACGCTCTACATCACCCGTTTAGCCCAACGGGAACTGGCTAAAGAACTAGAATCCTAGCAATTTATCCCCTTTGTAGCATCAAACACAAACTCTCCCTCCGATGTTTGTTGAGATAGGGAAGAATTTAGTTAAATTTAAGGGGTTAGAAGTGCTATCGACACGATCGTTAATAAGAAGGAGCCAACGCCAGAACCGCAAGGTAAACTGGAAAATCTGTTTGCCTTTTGCTGCCTTAATTGGCGTATTTTGGGTCTATGCCGCCGGTGCTCAAGATAGTCTCAGTCCCGCAGAGATGATCACAGACCTTAAGGTTGGTTTAGATACTCTGTGGGTCGTAGTAGCCGCTTTCTTAGTTTTCTTTATGAATGCGGGCTTTGCTCTGGTAGAGTCAGGATTTTGTCGCCGCAAGAATGCTGTCAATGTCTTAGCGAAAAACCTAATTGTTTTTGCCATCGCCACGATCGCCTATTGGTTGATCGGCTTTGCCTTCATGTTTGGGGATGGGAATGGCTTTATTGGTCTCAACGGCTTTTTGTTAAGTGGTGCAGATAATAGCCCCGCCACGGGAGATGCCTATCAGGGGGTATTTAGCGCCCTCAACTGGACGGGGATTCCCCTCCAGGCTAAGTTTTTGTTCCAACTGATGTTTGCTGGCACCACTGCCACGATCGTTTCTGGAGCAGTAGCAGAGAGAATCAAATTCTCCGCCTTTCTGTTATTTAGCTTTTTAATTGTGGGAATTAGTTACGGCATTACTGGACACTGGATTTGGGGGAGCGGCTGGCTTGCTAAAATGGGCTTCTGGGATTTTGCTGGCTCTACCGCAGTTCACTCTGTCGGGGGCTGGGCGGCTTTAGTAGGAGCAGGGGTCTTAGGTTCTAGGGTGGGACGTTATGATGCCAACGGTACCGTGAGAGCATTACCTGGACACAACATGACTTCTGCCACTCT
>PHFO01000054.1 GCA_002861535.1 Cyanobacteria bacterium M5B4
GGGGGCGGCTCTGACGATGGGGGCAGCAGGTCCAGGATCGTAGTAGTAAGGTTGTTCTTCGTAGACGGGATATGAGGGTGTGTAGTTGTAGTCAGGAGTTGGGGAGGGGATAGGTCTTACCTTTGGTGGGCGTTTTGGTTTAGGGCGGTCTGGGGGGAGGTTGCCATTTTTCTAAAAAGACGACTTCTGTTGGCAAACGATCGGTAAACTGAAACTCTTTTTTAATCCTTTGCAACCATTGTCGTTTTTGTTCATTATTTAGTTTTTTTCTTTTGTAAGGAATACCCCAGGGAGTAATACTTAACTCTTCCCCAGGACTAAGAACAACTTTGACATCAGAATCGAGAATAAAACTATGGGCTTTGCCCTTTAACACCAAAACATGACTAAACCGATCGGGTCTGACAGTCACATAAACGACGGCATTTTTAGCAGTAACTCGCCCAAAATCCGTCTCTAGTTGCCAAAACTCAGGACTACTGACGATCGCACTACCGCGCTCTAACCTAAAACTCTGGATAGATTGGAGGGTGACCCTAGTGTCAGAAGCAAGGCGACTGAGGGCAAGACTAGAAAATCTAATTTGGGCAGTGCCAGCTTTACCGGTAATTACAGTTTCTCCCGCCCGCAGGGGAACCTCACTGGGAGGGATTCGGGGTTGTTTGCTATTGAGGAATAAAACTTGGGATTTTTGCCCCTGTTCTAATTTGGCAATAGGACGAGCAGAGGCGATTTCATCGGCGAAGGGCTTAGGTGGATGACTCAGGTTGCACCCACCCAGTAAGATTACCAGAGCGAAAACCCAGCCGCGCCCCATAGTCCAGACACTTTAGCTATAGTTCCTATTTCTATGATAAAGGCTAAAGGCAAAGGTCTGCTCTAAATTATCCGATCGTTTTGGGATCAACAATAAATAAGGAAAGCCCCTTCATGAAAATTTCATCGATCGGCATCATCTCGCCGCTAGTCGTCATAAACTTATGGTCTGGGGTGGCTTTGATCACTGTGCCATCTTCCAAAGTATAGGCAAACACTTCTTTTACACCCCGATCGTGCCACTGCTCGATCGGTTGGGCATAAACCAATCCGTTTTGTGAAAGAGAATAAACATGACATTGCCGTTTTTCTTTGACAATCTCACCGATCGGTAGCCAGCCGTATTCTAAAGTTAAGACCAAAGTATCATAAGTTAAACAATACTCGGCAAACATTACCATTTGGTCAAATAACTCCGTAGCAATCTTAGATTTAATGCCATTTTTGGCAGCCCCATCCAGGAATTTTTCCCGTTGTTTTTCCATCTCTGCTGGCTTTTTTTTACCCATTGCTCTTCTCAGGAGGTCTGCTTCTCCCAAAGAATAACCAGCCAAATCTTGGGCAATCTTCATAATTTGTTCTTGATAGACCAAGATGGAATAGGTATCTTTCAATATGGGTTCCAAGCTTTCATGGGCATATTCTAGTTGTTCTCTGCCATGTTTGCGGTTGATAAATTTGGGAATTAAACCTGCATCTAAAGGACCAGGACGATAGAGCGCCAAAATAGAAGATATATCATCAATGTTAGAGGGTTTTAAGTCTTTGACAATTTGTTTCATGCCCGAAGACTCTAACTGAAAGATGCCTTCTAATTCTCCTTTCGAGAGTAATTTATAGGTAGCTTCATTTTCCGGGGTGGGCTGATCCGGCTCCACAGTAGAAAAGTCAAAATTAGGTTGACGATAACGACGAATTAAATCGATCGTGTGTTGGATCGTGGTCAAATTTCTTAACCCCAAGAAGTCCATCTTTAACAGCCCTAAAGACTCCAGGTCTTCCATGGGATATTGGGTCATGATCAAACCTTCATTGCTCAATTGTAGCGGTACTATTTCATCGAGGGGCATAGGGGCAATGACCACACCAGCGGCATGGACTCCCGTACTTTTGTTCACCCCTTCGATCCGCATCGCCATATCGATCCACTGATGCACTCTTTGGTCTTGTTCGTACTGCTCTTTGAATTCTGGTGCTGGTGTTTCGTTACTAATCATCTCCTGCAATTTAGCGGGTTTACCACGGGAGACGGGGATCATCTTTGCCATTTTGTCGGTTTCACTGTAGGGGATGTTAAGCACTCTGCCCACATCTTTTAGCACAGCTTTAGAAGTTAAACGGTTAAAGGTAACAATCTGGGCTACTTTTTCTTTGCCGTATTTATCTGTCACATAACGGATCAGTTCTTCCCGATGTTCAATGCAAAAGTCTGTATCTATATCAGGCATAGACTTGCGTTCGGGATTCAAAAAGCGTTCAAATAGAAGACCATGGTGAATTGGATCGATGTTTGTGATCCCCAGGGCATAGGCGACTAAAGAACCAGCGGCAGAACCCCTGCCTGGTCCAACGGGAATCTTTTGCTCTCTGGCATAGCGAATGTAGTCCCAAACAACCAGAAAATAAGTGGCAAAGCCTTTTTGTTGAATTACGGCTAACTCTTGGTGTAAACGTTGTTGATACCGATCGGGAAGCTCTTGGCGACTAGTAAGATTGAAGCGTTTTAGCAATCCTTCCCAGGTTTTTGTTTCTAGGTAGCCATCGGTAGTAAAACCAGGGGGCACAGGAAATTCAGCGGCTCTGGGTTCGCTCATCACCTGGTAGTCTTTGATTTTATCTGCCACTTCTAGGGTGTTGTTTAATGCCCGATCGATCACATCCTGGGGTAAATGATCGCGGAATAGTTTTGCCATTTCTGTCTTAGATTTGATGTATTCCATGCCGCTATAACGCAGGCGTTTTTCTTCGGTAATTAGTTTTCCGGTTTGAATGCACAACAGAGCATCATGGGCTTCGACATCGTGACAGGCGATAAAATGGGCATCATTGGTGGCAATTATTTTAATGTCTAACTCTTCGCCGATTCTGACAAGTTCTACATTGACAATTCTGTCTTCGGCATAACCATGGTCTTGTATTTCTAAATAATAATCATCGGCAAATCGTTCTTTGTACCACAGGGCAACTTCCCTAGCCACATCTAGACGGTTTTGTAAGATGGCTTGGGGTACTTCTCCTGCTAAACAACCAGAAGTGACAATCAAACCCGATCGGTATTGTTCTAAATACTCCTTGTTAATACAAGGACGGGAGAAAATACCCTTGCCCTGCATCCCTTGCAGATGGGAAATGGTGGTTAGTTTAACTAAATGGCGATAACCTTCTGTATCTTTCGCTAAAACGACCTGATGGTATTTGCGTCTTTTCTCTTGTTTGGCAATATCGCCGTTAATCACATACATTTCGTTGCCGATGATCGGTTTTATCCCCTTGGCTTTGCAGGTTTTATACAACTCGATCGCGCCGTACATTACGCCGTGATCGGTCAAGGCGATCGCTGGCATACCTAGTTCTGCTGCCCGATCGATTAGTTGGGGAATTTGACTAGCTCCGTCTAACAAACTATATTCGCTGTGATTATGGAGACCAACAAAAGACATAGTTTTTATTTGAATCCATTGAGTACATAGTTTAGTCGAGGAATCGCCTTATTTTTTTGGTGTAACAAAACCAAAGAAGTCATTAAGTCGGGTCCGTGGACATCCCCGGTCAGAGCACAACGGAGGGGTTTCATCACTACGCCCTTTTTTACACCCTGGTCTTTGATCATTTGCTCGATCGCGGCTTTAGCTTGTGCTTCATCTAAGTCTTGGCAGTCTGACAAAATAGCGATCATTTGTTGTAAGAATAAGGACACTTTGTCATTGGCTAAGACACTCTTTGCTTCTTCTGTATAGTCGGGTATGTCTTGAAACAAATAGCCACTAATTGTCACCGCATCTTGTAGTAGGGTCAAACTGGTTTTAATTAGTTCTAATACAGCCAGTAACCAGGGATCAGAACGATCGGTTTCTGTAACATAACCCGCCTTTTGCCACAAAGGAAAGACTAACTCTAACAGAGCATCCGTTGCCATGCTGTGTAAATACTGACTGTTGATCCAGTTGAGTTTATCCCGATCGAAACGCGCGCCGGCTTTGTTAATCCGATCGGAGTCAAACAAGGGAATGACCTCTTCTAAACGATAGAGTTCCCGCGTATCGGGAGGAGACCAACCCAATAACAGCATATAGTTGTTAAACGCCTCTGGCAGATAACCCATAGCGCGATAGTCATCCACCGAAGTTGCACCGTCCCGCTTGGATAGTTTAGCGCCCGCTTGATTGAGAATTAAAGGCGTATGCCCAAACTGAGGCACTGCTGCGCCCAAGGCTTCGTATAACAAAATTTGTTTAGGCGTATTGCCGATGTGGTCTTCCCCACGAATGACATGGGTAATCTTCATATCGATGTCATCCATGACGACGACAAAGTTGTATAAAGGTTGACCGGAAGCCCTGGCAATTACCATATCCCCCCCTAAGTCTTTACCTTGCCAGACTACTTCGCCTCTGACCATGTCTTGCCATTTGATCTCTCTTTCGTCGTCGATCTTAAATCGCAAAACTGCCTGTCTGCCTTCGGCAATGAATCTTTCTTCTTCTTCTTTTGTGAGATGACGGTGTCGATTGTCGTAACGGGGGGCGATCTTTTGCGCTTTTTGTAACTCCCGCATGGCTTCTAGTTCCTCAGCAGTTTCATAACTGCGATAGACTAAACCCTTGTCGATCAACTTCTGTATCCCGCTTTGATAGAGAGCCATCCGATCGGTTTGGAAGAAAGGACCTTCATCCCAGTCTAAGCCCAGCCATTTTAAGCCACTGAGAATGTTTTCCACATATTCCGGCTTCGATCGTTCTAAATCCGTATCTTCAATCCGCAGAATAAATTGACCGCCGTGGTGACGGGCAAATAACCAATTAAATAAGGCAGTACGGGCAGTCCCGATGTGGAGGTTACCAGTGGGACTGGGGGCAATGCGGACTCTCACAGACACCGATCGGCTCCTAAAATACACAGAGTTATAGTATATCTGCAAAAGTTGGCGGGGGTTTTTTGATCTTGTGGTAAGGTGAAAAAATTGAGGACACCCTATGGCAAAAAGTTTAGGACTGTTAGCACTACTGCTGTTCCCCTCTATGGCAGGAGCAGAGAACCTCCAACACTTAAATCAATTGTTGATGACCAGACAATGCCAGCGCTGTGACCTCACCCGATCGGGGCTAGTCCAAAGTGACCTCAGCCGCATTGATGTCATGGGCAGTGACCTCACTGATGCCAATCTGGGCAGGACTAACCTGCGGGGGGCTAATTTGCAGAAAGCTAACCTCAGCCGCGCTTCCCTATTTGGGGCTGACCTGACTGGGGCAGACCTCCGCGGCGCTAACCTGTCCCAGGCGGATTTAGGAGGGGCAAACTTGACGGGGGCAAACTTAGCAGGGGCGATTTTTGCCCAGACTGACCTGCGTCAAGCAATTTTGACGGGGGCTAACTTCGATGGCGTGGACTTTCGCAATGCCTATGTGCGCGGCGCAGTGGATATTCCCCTCCATGCCCTCAAAGCTGAAGAATTTTATTTGTGGGGTATGGAGGAAGGGAGACGGAAAAATCCTAGAGGCGCGATCGAAAATTTCAACCGCTCGATTACCCTCGATAACAAATTTGCCCCCGCTTTTATGGGCAGGGCAGTAGCTAAGAAGGAACTCCGCGATTTGCCGGGCGCGATCGAGGATGCGAAACAGGCAGAGCAGTTATTCCAGTCCCAAAACAATCCCGAAGGGGTCAAGCTCGCCCAGGAGCTGGCAATGGTGATTCAAAATCCGCCCCAGGAAAATAAACCGCAAAACCATCCCCTCAGCGGCATTTTCACTTCTTTGGGATCGGTACTGTTACCGTTTTTGCTGCGCTGACAAGTACTGCTAAAAGGGAGGAACTCAGAAATTTGCTTTAGATATGTCCTGTTGGGGAAGGACAGAAGAGTATCTTGGTATTTTTTCGATAAAATCTCTAGCCGATCGTGCTATCTCTTCTTTTTCTGAGTCGGTCTTTTTATCAAACATTTGCACCATCAGAGACACTCTGCCATTTTCCTTAAAATCCTGGCGATAACGATCGATAAAATGCCAATATAAATAGTTGAAAGGACAAGCATTTTTCCCTGTCTTTTGTTTGACATCATAATGACACTGACTGCAACAATTACTCATTTTATGAATGTAATTACCACCAGAAATATAGGGTTTACTTGCTAAAATTCCCCCATCTGCATAGGTAGACATTCCTAAAACATTAGGCAATTCCACCCACTCATAGGCATCAATATAAGCCAACCAAAACCAATGACTCAACTCGATCGGGTTTGTCATGGTTAAATTACTAAAATTACTCAGTACCATCAGGCGCTGAATATGATGGGAATAGCCCAATTCGATCACATTTTTGATGGCATCTGCTAGGCATTTTAATTCCGTTTTTCCATCCCAGAATAACTGCGGTAGATTTAGGGTAAAGCCAAAATGATTAGACTCTCTCACATCGGGCATCATTGCTTCGTAATAAACTCTGATATATTCTCTCCAGCCGATGATTTGCCTGATGAAGCCTTCTACAGAATTAAGGGGTGCCTGACCATTTTTGTAACTCTCGATCGCCATCTGACATAGCTCTGCCGGTAGCAACAAACCGTTATTCAAATAGGGAGAAAGTACGCTGTGAAATAAAAACGGCTCATCGGTCTTGATCGCGTCTTCATAGGCACCGAAGTAGGGTAGCCTTTCTATCATAAATTCTCTAGCTAGTTGCAATGCCTGCTGACGATTGACTGCCCAAGGAAACTGGTCTAATTTACCAAAATGGTGAGCAAAATTAGCTTTTATTTCTGTGATCACTGTTTCAGTAATAGTATCGGGAGTAAACTTCGTTACCGCCGGAATTGTGATCTTTTTAGGGAGAGCTTTACGATTGTCTTTGTCATAGTTCCATTTGCCCCCGATCGGTTTGCCTTCTGCCATCAGATAGCCTGTTTGTTTGCGTAAGTCCCGATAAAAAGACTCTAAACGATAATTTTTATTGATCTTACTGACATACTGTTTGACATCTGTCAGAAAGAAGTTATTAGAAAAAGAGAAAACACGATCGGGGAATAGAGACTTTAACTCTTTCATTTGCTCCCTCGTCTGCCACTCGTTAGGTTCCATATAAAATAATGACAGATGGGAGTAGTCAGTCATTATTTGTTTTATGCCTTCACTATGCCATCCTTTTGTGGAAAGTGTTAAAACATCATAGCCCTGTTGTTCTAGTTCTAGGGCAAAATGACGTTGACAACTCCAGATAAATGCCAGTTTCATTTGATGATGGGCGAGAAAACTAGCATAGGCAAAGGATTCCACCAGGACAATGAGGGGACGGCGTTGCAAAATACTGGGGGGAAAGACTTGGAGATTGAGTTGGTCATGGAGAATAAACAAAATATCTCTATGATTGTTGATGTCTTTCTGCCAGATGTTTGCCATTTTTTTATGGTTGCGATCGAACTATTTTGAGTTATCCATTTTTTGGCGGAAAGACTCTATCTGGTCTACAGGAACCATCCAGAGTTTGTTTTGATAGGGGCGCCAAACCGCACTCATGATATAAAAGTTGCGGATACAGATTACATGGAGATGGGGTACATCAGAATGTTTGAAACATACCCGTAAAAAATCTAAACTGCGAATGAGCCGCTCCTGTAAAAATTTTGCTACTTCTTCACTACAATTTTGCCGGTGGAGGGGAACCGATCGGGGTTCGCCGAAGCCTCTCACTTCGTACAAAATATTAGTCTTTCCCTTAAAGTCCATCTTACGGGATTTGACTGACCAGTCACAGAGAATTGCATAACCTAAAACTGCCATACCCAAGTCGATGGGGAAGTCGCGCATCTGAAATCGGGTATTGCAATTGGGGTCTTTATGGGTATTGAACCCAGTCCAACGATGAAAAAGCTCCAACGGCTCGTCCATGATGTCGATCGTGGTGCTGTAACTGGATGATTCTGTTGTGACTTCGTCCTCAGCCATAGTATTCCCTTTCGTCGGTTACTCCATTATTGTCTAGGATTGGCACGACGTAAACTGGATCGCCCAAATTAGGGCTGGCGGGAGCGATAGAGGAGAAGGTCAGCAATTTTGCCGATGGCAAATAAAAACAAGATGCCCATTAACCCCGCTAAAGGATTACCGCCGATCCCAGTCACGATCGGTGGGACTTCGTCTAGTCCAAACATTAAGTTGCCCACATCGACGACGTAGTTTGCCCAGACTAAACCGCTGTGAAACCCGATCGGGAGGGCTAGACTGCCCCCAGTGAGTCGGCGGGCTAGGACTAAATTTCTGCCCAGCAACAGTAAGCCCCAAAATTGACTCCACCTGTAGAGGATGATTTGCCAGTTCAAAAAATGACATAGGGTAAAAACGATCGTGCTGATCCACAAGGATCGGCTGGGGCTGTAGTCCCGCTCTAACTCCGTGAGCAACCAGCCCCGAAACAGTAATTCTTCGGCAACGCTCACCCCTAAAGCCACTGCTAGTCCTGGCAAGATATGGCGCCAAGCCTCTGACAAGTACTGCCATTCTGCCCATCCCAGCCAGACCTGGACTTGCATCAACAGCATGAAGCTGCCTACGCCGATCGTTATGCCGGCGATAAATTCCCAAAGGGATTGGACGGTAAATTTGAGACCATAGTATGCGTAGGGGCGGGGTTGCTCTTCAATCCGTCTACCCCAAAAGCCAATAAACCAGATAAACAGACCATAGAGCCACACTAGTAAAAAGATTTCGCTGCGCTGACGAAAGACCCAATAAACAGGAATAGCAATGGGTAGCCAAAATAGGAGCAGACAGGATAAAAAAAGCCCTACTCTGCCAGGGGCATGAAGAGCTTGGACTTGTTTGAGGGGGTTAGTCTTCTGGTTCAATCGTACTTGTCAATCCCTTACTTTTAAGACCATCACAATAAAATTCGGCGTGCTCCTGTACACAGGTGATCACCAGAGCAACACCGGCTGTATGGGCTTCCATCATAATATCCACTGCTTGGGGTTGAGTTAATCCATTTACCACCTGCATCAAGGACATGACAACGTACTCCATGGAATTGAAGTCGTCATTATGTAGGAGTACCCGATAGCGGGGCGCAATTTTGCGGACTGTTGATGTACGTTCGATCGTTTGAGTAGACATAGCACCTAGATAACTAACTACAATATTGGCAAAAATATACTCAAAGGATTATCTAGACAGTATCTATCCTAGCGACTATTATGCCAAAAGTGCGGGATTGCGGGAGGTGGCAATCAAAATATTTTCTACCTGACTGGGGGTGAGGTTAGGATTGGCTTGGAGGAGTAGGGCTACTAAGCCGGCTACGTGGGGCGTTGCCATAGAAGTGCCGCTGAGAGTGCCGTAGCGATTGCCTGGCAAAGTAGACAGTACTCTGACGCCAGGGGCGACTACAAAGGGAAATTCTCCTAAAACGGTGCCGGCGGGATTGGAAAAACTGGCGATGTTCACATCCCGATCGACCGCGCCTACGGCAATGCCCACATCTACTAGGGCGGCATCCCGCGCGGGAAAACTGGGCACTGTGGCTCCGCGATTGGCATCATTCCCTGCTGCTGCCACAATAATTACGCCCCGTTCTTCGGCATAGGTCAGGGCACTCCGTAGAACGGGGGAGTTCATGCCCGCCCCCAAGCTGAGATTGATAATATCGGCACCATTGTCTACGGCGTAGCGGATGCCCCTGGCTAAGGCATCGGCGGTGTTGCCAAATCTGCCCCCTAATACGCGTACGGGCATAATAGTGGCATCGGGGGCGACCCCCTGCACTTCGACTCTGTTGCCCCTGTTATCGGTGGTAATGCCATTGAGCTTTGCCCCGATCGTGCCTGCTACATGGGTACCATGCTCAGCGCCCCGCTCTCTGCCTGGGGTAGGGGAATTGTCCCGATCGCCGAAGTCCCAACCATGGCGGTCATCGACAAAGCCGTTGCCGTCATCGTCAATGCCGTTACCGGCAATTTCGCCAAGATTGACCCAGATGTTGTCCTTCAGGTCGGGATGGTTGATGTCTACGCCCGTATCGAGGACAGCTACTACTACGCCTTTGCCCGTAATGCCCCTCTCCCAGACCGCCGGTACATCGATCAAATTGAGGTCGCCGAAGTTAGAAGGTACGTCGGAGGAACGATCGGGCACTGCCTCCAGAGACTGTCCCAATGCCATACCCACAGCAGCCCTGGCATCCACCAGACCAAATCCATATAGGGGGCTAAAACTATTTATGGTTGAACTTTGCCAGACATCGGCGCTAATTTTGAGTTCATAGCTGGTGCTACCTTGGTATTGGGAGACAAAAACAAAGTATTGCCCGGGCACAAGGTTGTTAATCCTAATAGACTCAGAGGCATTACCGGCTCTTTCCGAGGCTGCTACAATTTCGTTGTTGTTGACCAAGCGATCGCCGTTAAAATCCCGCACCAGGTATAGATCGGCATCGGCACTGAGGCTCTGCAGGTCAATGGCGAGGGTGCCTGTGCCCCTCAATGAAAAGCTGAATACATCTAATGGCTCGGCGGGGCTGACACTATCTCTGAAACTAAATTCCCGATCGAGGTTGCCAATATCTAAGGCTGTATCGATCGTGCTGCCTGGGGTGATTCCATTGAGGGCAGAAGACTCCAGTCCCCTGAAAAAATCGACCGCAGTTGAAACCGGAAAACTATTAAACTCCATGGCGTTACCTCACAATAGGGGATCACGGTCTTAAATTATTATGCCCCACAAACACGGGGCGGCAACGCTCCACACTCGATCGGGCGTAGGGGAGTAATTGGGGGCTAACGGGATAGAAATCGCTCAAGTCTTTGGTAAAGTTAATGACCTGGCGCTGGGGATATTCAGCAATAATTGCCTTACCTTGGATCAGATTTTGGCTCACCCTGCCCACAAAACAACTAGCCTCGCTAGAATTGGCGATAAAAATCTCTCCTAGTAAGTTACGATCGGTTTTCTCGAAGGCATAAACCTCTGCCCCTGCTAATTGAATATCAGGATGGCGATCGGTTTTGGGCAATTGGGAGGCAAAGATATATCTACCGTCAGCTAACTGCTCGATCGGTTTGGCGGCAACGGGCAGGCAGGTACAAATACAGAGAAACAAGACAAAAGCCCATTCCATAGAGTAAAAAAGTGACTTGGGGTTAGTTATATTGTGACAAATACTGAGTTTTTGTGGGGTGCGATCGGCAATTTCCCTCCGAGGACTAGCGGCATATCTAAGACATTCAGGACTTACGTTGCTTGTTCTGAAACCCTCACCCTAGCCCTCTCCCCAAAAGGGAGAGGGACTAGAAAAAGAGGACTTACGTTGCTTTTCCTGAAACCCTCACCCTAGCCCTCTCCCAAAAGGGAGAGGGAACAAGAAAAAATTCTCTGTGGGATGAGGGGCAATTTTGGCATAAGTCCTAACATTTTCAGATTTATCCCTCTAAAGTCTAGTCCTAGTGTATTTTATTAAAATAATGTTAAGTCCTGCAGTATGCACATCGCTTGGTTAGGGAAAAAAGCGCCGTTTTGTGGCAATGTCACCTATGGTTTAGAAGTCACCCATGCCTTGAGGGAACGGGGGCATCAGATCAGCTTTTTCCATTTTGACAGTGAAAGCGAAGGGAGTGAAGAGGTTTCCCTACCTTACCTATACAAGTCCACTATTTATACTTTGCCTGCCCCCCGATCGGCGAAGGTGTTAATCCAGGCTCTGCAAGACCTCCGTCCTGATATTGTCCATGCTTCTTTGGCGCTTTCTCCCTTAGATTTTGTCTTACCGGAAATTTGCGCAGACTTGGACATTCCTTTAGTGGCAACCTTCCATTTGCCCTTCGATGCTAAACGGCGGAATTTGACCTCTAGTACGCAGCAGTTTACTTATCAGATTTACGCTCCTTCTTTAGCTGAATACAACCAGGTGATCGTTTTTTCGGATATACAAAAAGACCTCCTCAATCGCTTGGGTGTGCCCCAGAGCCGCCTCACTGTAATTCCCAATGGGGTCGATCCCGATCGTTATACCCCTGGTTATTCTCAAATCAAGACAGACCTCCAGTGTGAACGGTTGTTTTTGTATCAGGGGAGAGTGGCAGTAGAAAAAAATGTCGAAGCTCTGCTCAAAGCCTGGCAGAGGTTGGCTTTTCCCCCTCAATGTAAACTGGCGATCGTGGGGGATGGTCCCCTAGCTCCCCTCCTCAAAGCCACCTACGGTAACTGTCAGAATGTGGCTTGGCTTGGTTATATTGCTGATGAACAAAGACGAATTGAGATTTTGCGGGGCACGGATGTGTTTATCTTGCCTTCTTTGGTAGAAGGTCTGTCTTTATCTCTGCTGGAAGCGATGTCCTGCGGGGTACCCTGTTTAGCGACCGATGTGGGAGCCGATGGCGAAGTTGTCAGTGGGGGGGCAGGGATTGCCATCGATGCCAACCATGTAGTCAATCAGTTAATTACTTTGCTACCTTTATTTGTCGATCATCCTGAATTAGGGGCAATTATTGGGCGCAAGGCACGTCTGCGGGTGTTGGAACGCTATACCCTCGATCGCAATATCACGCAGTTAGAAGAGTTATATCTAAGTTTGTTAGCTAGGCAAAAGGAACATTTTGTCGTCTACTAGAGATTTTTAGACCTCAGTGCCTCTCTGCGGGCTTCTGTTTCCTGCTTGAGGATGTCGATGACATTGCGCCAGGTTACATCGTGGCGATCGAGGATGCGGTTGACTTCCCTCAGAGCCTTTTCCATATCCTTGTTGAAGCGCATAAATTGGGGCTTAATTTTAACGGGTTTAGGAGACTGTAAAACTAATTGAATTGCTTGGCGCACATTGGTAGCAATTTGTTGGGAAAGTTCGGACTTAGCTTTGAGGCGCATTTGTCTGAGGGCTTCGCCATCGGTAACGTACATAGGGGGCAGACGGTTGAGGGCGTAGGCAGTGACTTCGTCAATATTGACCTTATCGATCGTTTCTGGGGCTAGGTGAGACACTTGCAGGCGTGCAACGGAACTAACTAAATTTTCCAGCACGTTGCGGTATTCCATTTTCCCTGCTTGCAAATAGAGGGCTAAGTCATTGGCATCTACGGCTCCGCGGATGCGGGCTTCTTCGTTGGCATGTTCATCTTTGACGACGGGGGCAGGCTGTGCCTTTTTTTGCCCAGATAGGTGTGCAGGTCTAGGTTTCTCCTGCCCGGGGTGCTGGATTTGGTGGTGCCCCCTAAGCTGACGTTGTTAAGAGCGCGCTCTACGGCTTCAGGGAGTTGATCCCAGCGCAGGTGGGGGTTGCCTAAAAATGCCTGCAATAAGACCAGGGTGCGGGGTTCACAGGCTAGCTCTGATTCGGGTAGGGGTTCTCGTTGTTTGAGGGGATCGATGCGGGCAGAAAGGAGGGCTTTTTTAACTGCTTCGATCACTTGGTTGTTGAGTTCTTTAATTGCCCGCGATCGGGATTGTACCCACCCCTTTTGTGTGGTGACGTACATGGGGGGCAGGCGGTTGAGAGCATAAGCAACTACGTCGCTTAGGTTATATCGTTTCTGCAGTTCCGGTGCCAGCTTTTTCAACTGGGTCTGGGCTTCTTGTAAAACAATATTTTCGAGGACATTGCGGCAGTTGCTCATAGAAAGTTACGAACATTGCCGCAATTATATCCTGAGAATTAGTTAAAGGCAAAGTCAGCACTAGACAGACCCAAGTAGTTACCGATGCCGCCTGGTAATTTGGCAAAGGCAAATACGCTGGTAAAGCGTCCATCACTGGTGAGGCTGGCTCCCGCCACGATCGTTTCATTGGGGGAGAAGGGGTTGCTATCTGCGTCTAGGTCAAACACAACTAACACCCGATCGCCTACATTACCGCCGGTGACAGTATTGCTGGGTACATTGGTAAGGTTGCTGACACTCGTGAGGCTGCCGGTATTAAGGATGATGATGTTGTTGTTGCCGATGTTGGTGCCCGGGCTGGTCACCACAGCGACGGCGGGGTTAGGATTTCCTCGGAAGGGCCGCACGCTATTTTCAATACTAAAGTCTAAGACATCACTGCCAGAGATAAAGTCCACAATCTGATCGGTGCCGTTGTCTCCCGCTGCCTCAAATATAAAGAAGTCAATGCCTGCTCCCCCTGTGAGGGTGTCATTGCCGGAACCACCCCTGAGGGTGTCGTTGCCGTCCCCTCCCTGGAGATTGTCATTGCCGGAACCGCCCTCTAGGGAGTCGTCCCCGTCATCCCCACTTAAGAAGTCGTTGCCGGCTCCCCCTAAAAGGGTGTCATTGCCGGAGTCCCCTTCTAGGGTGTCGTTGCCGTCTGCTCCGATTAACAGGTCATTGCCGTTTTCGCCAAAGACCCGATCGTCGCCGCTGCCTCCATCCAGAGTATCGTTGCCGTCCCCGCCCAGGATAGTATCATTGCCGGAATCTCCCTGGATGCTGTCATTGCCCCCTAGACCGGCAATTTGATCGTTGCCAGCGCCGCCGAAAATGGTATCGGCAAAGTTGGTGGCATTGTTAGCAGGATTACCGGTTACGCCAGCGCTGCTTGTCGCCCCGATCGTGTCGTTGTTGGTCGTACCCTGGATGAAGTTGCCCGTGGTCACTACTCCGCCAGGAGCGGCGGTTTTGCTGGTGAGTTCGGTGGTGAAG
>PHFO01000055.1 GCA_002861535.1 Cyanobacteria bacterium M5B4
CGATCGGGTAGAATACACCAGCGCCGAATTTAATGAAATTGGCGAAAAAATCCGTGACACTCTCAAACCCCTAGTGCAAACCTTGAAAGAACAAGGTAAAGCGATGCGCATTGGTGTCAATCATGGTTCTTTAGCTGAAAGAATGTTATTCACCTACGGCGATACTCCCCAAGGCATGGTGGAGTCGGCATTAGAATTCATTCGTATTTGTGAAGACCTCGACTATCGTAACTTAGTCATTTCTCTAAAAGCATCCCGCGTACCCGTAATGATCAGCGCTTATCAACTAATGGCAAAACGCATGGATGAACTGGGTATGGATTATCCTCTGCATTTGGGGGTGACAGAAGCTGGAGATGGAGAGTACGGCAGAATTAAGTCTACCGCCGGTATTGCTACTCTTTTAGCTCAGGGTATCGGGGACACGATTCGAGTTTCTTTAACCGAAGCGCCAGAAAAAGAGATTCCTGTCTGTTACAACATCTTACAGGCTTTAGGATTACGCAAGACGATGGTGGAATATGTCGCTTGTCCTTCCTGTGGTCGGACATTATTTAATTTGGAAGAAGTATTACATAAAGTCCGAGAGGCTACCAAGCATTTAGTCGGGTTAGATATTGCCGTAATGGGTTGTATTGTCAATGGTCCAGGGGAAATGGCAGATGCCGACTATGGTTATGTAGGCAAAAACCCTGGTTTTATCTCTCTCTATCGCGGTAGAGAAGAAATCAAAAAAGTGCCTGAAGACAAGGGAGTAGAAGAACTGATTGCTTTAATCAAAGCCGATGGCAAATGGGTAGAACCTAACTAGAAACGATCGGATAGAGATTCTTTTACTTGTGCAACTCTAAGGACAATTGAGCGGAGTCTTCTGGAGGTAAATCCCCTAAAAGATGCTGAGCCGCTTTGAGGAGGTCAGTTTCCATCGATCGGAGGTCTTCCCTAGTAGCTAGGTAGCGTTTGAGGGCAGAAAGGGGGTCTAAAACCTCTTCTGGGGTCAGGTCGGGGATGCGGGCACGACTACGACTGTCAACCAGCTCAGGGATAATTTTGTAGGTATGGGCGGGGGCTAACGCCTGATGGATGAGATGGTCTTCAATGTCGAGTAGTTGGTGGGGTTTAATTTGATAGCGGAGACGGACAATGCTGTCAGTTATGGGATGTTCCTCGATCGTTTTTAACAAATCTGCTTGGGGATGCTCGGAGTTAGTTAAATCGATCGTGATTGTCCGAAATTGCCTGGCTGGTAAAGGACAAAAGGTAAACTTTGTGGCATTTTTTTCCACTTCTACCCAACAGTAACCCTTCTGTTCATCTTCTTCGCCAAAATCTACCCGCTCGATACTGCCTGGATAGACGACGAGGGGCTGCTGACACAACACTTGGTGACGATGGACATGCCCCAAAGCGACATAGTCAAATTCCGATCGGGCAATTAAAGCAAGGGGAATGGTAAACCCCTTACCGGCGGCTAAAAAGCGCTCGGCTCCATAGGTGGCTGTATCCACCATCATGTGAGCCAGTAAAACCGTGGGCAGGTCTGGGTCAAGTTGACGAATTTCTGCTTCTAGTACGATCACGAGCTTTTCGATCAGGAGCTTGCCTACTTCTCCCAGGGACAAACCCTGGGTTTCTTGTCTAGTTAATAACGCCGATCGGGTGAGCCAGGGTATAGTAATTACCTGAATTTTGCCGTTATTCGTGGCAATAGTATGGGTGGCAATATGATCCCCCACAATAAAGCCTGGCACTGCCAAACTACGATAGATGGCTAGACTAGCGCCGCCCAAACCCTGGGAATGCTGGTCGTGATTACCGACTAACAGCACCGTAGGAATGCGGGCATCAGCCAAGCGGCGGAATTGTTGAGCAAACGCCTGTTGCACTAGGGGAGGCGGCACAGCATCGGGGAAGGCATCACCGCCAAATAGAACGAGGTCGGCAGGCGCAGCAATTGCCCGATCGATACACAAACTGAGGCTATGGGTAAAGTCTTCTAAGCGGGAGTTAAGACCCGTTGCGGGGTTGATCTTACCGTGGGCTAGGCTACCCAAATGAATATCTGATAAATGGAGGACATTGATCATAGTTATCTCTTTTGTTCATTTAATATCGTTTTCATATACGCCCTGGACGTTATACCAGTTCAGAAAAATACGAGCTACTTCTAAAGCCCACTGGGGTCTGCCCCGATCGATCAGGAATTTTAACAAAGGCGCTAGTGTTCTTTCATTTAACACCCCCCCCAAAGATAACAATCCCCACAAAATGAAGTGCAAAGGAGTTCTTTGGATCATCATTCTCACTTGCCAGGTGGGATGTTTACGATAGAATAAGACCCCCATTCTCCCCCGTTGTTTTTCCTGTTCGATCAGTTTTGGTAGTTGCTGTAGGTTAAAGGGAGGATGCCAATGATAGCCAACAGCTTCAGGGGCAGGGATGAGTTTTAGTCCTAGTTTTTTTAGTCTTACACCCAGTTCTAGGTCTTCCCAGCCATACTGAGAAAACATCGGATCAAATTTACCCGCTGCAATCAACCATTTTTTCCCGATCGCTACGTTACCGGTCGCAAAAAAAGCCGCCGAAAAGTCCGTTAGTTTGAAAGACTCTGAGGTAGGATTCTCAAAATTAGCAGTGTTGATCACTCTGCCATAGCTAAAACAGCAATCTTTATCCTTTAGTTTAGCGGCATGGGCAGACAAAAAAGAAGGTAAAACTACTAGATCACTATCAATAAAAACGATCGTTTCTCCCCGCGCGGCATCTATGCCAGTATTGCGAGCGATGGCGGCTCCCTGATGCTCCTGCAAAATCAACCTGACATGGGGAAAATCTAGGGCGTGGTCTTGCAAAAAAACGATCGTGCCATCAGTAGAACCATCATCTACAACAACAACTTCATAGTCTTGGTCAAAGTCTTGTTCTTCTAATGCTGTTAAGCACTTAGTCAAAATTGGCAGACGGTTATAGGTAGGAATAATGACAGACCACATACTTATTTTTACTTATGTTTAGATAACTTGAAGTGAACAATCGTAAATACTGACAGAGGTTTCCGATACATCCCATGATTTGGTCAATTCCCTTGTCATTTTAACCCACCTGGCTTCAATAGTCCTGGAACTATCAAAACCTTTGCTCAGAAATGATTTCACCCCAAATTTTCTCGTTTTGGGAGTAAGTCGTAGTTTTATTTATTATCCTGTTGCAAACTAAGGTAAAGACTGAGGAGCTTTGCCATGTCTAAACGAGTCATAGGTTCAAGGGGGCGGATGCGGTTTTGTTCATCTACATCTACTAAACCCTCATACAAAGCTGTAGCGATAGACCTTTTACCCCAACCCGGAATATCTTTGGCATCGGGGTACTGGGATAAAATTTTTTGCACCGTAACATCGGGAAACTGAAATACACCATAGGCATTGGCAAAACTAGCGATCGCTTCAGCTCGATTGATTCTCTGGTTTGGGTAGAATAATCCTTTGTCATAGCCTGCCATCACTCCTGTACGAATAACTGTCTGGATACTGTCATAGGCCCAATGATTTTTCGCCACATCTTTAACCACGATCGGGGGTTGATTAGTTCTGCGTTTGTTCAGGTTGAAAGTACGGACTAAAATAGTAGCTAACTCCGCTCTGCTAATAACTCTCTGAGGATTAAATTGCCCATTACGATCGAATTCCATTAACTTAGCTGTAGTCACTTTCTCGATCGGGTCAGAGGGAATTTTTGCCCTTGAAGTAGGAATGAGAGGGGAATCTTCTTGGGCGGATACACTAAACCCAAGGGCGAGAAATAGGATTAACAGTAACTTCATCATGTTCCTTATTTTATTTTGACAGTGTGATGACGAGCGGATGAAGTTTGCTAATCTTCTTCATTTGGTTCCATAATGCGCTGAAACATATAACCCGTCCCGCGAGCAGTTAAAATTAGTTCGGGATTGCTGGGATCCTCCTCTAGTTTTGCCCGTAAGCGAGAAATATGGACATCTACTACTCTTGTGTCTACATGGCGCTCCGGCGTATAGCCCCACACTTCCTGAAGAATCTCCGCCCTGGAGGAAGGCTCCCCCGATCGACTGACTAGCAATTCCAATAAACTAAATTCCATGCCCGTCAATCTGACCCTCTCGTCCCCCTTGTAAACCTGCCGCTTGTTGGTATCAATGCGAATGTTGGCGACATGAATTACGCCAGAACTGGGTATACCAGAAGTACCATTGCGATCAAAACGGCGTAACACCGATCGGATGCGGGCTTCTAATTCTTTGGGAGAGAAGGGCTTGACAATGTAGTCGTCTGCTCCTAGCTCCAAACCTGTAATCTTATCGGCAACATCACTGAGGGCAGTTAACATAATGATGGGCACATCCGATTCCTTGCGTAACTCCTGACAGACGCCATAGCCATCCATCTTGGGCATCATGACATCGAGGACAACTAGGTCTGGCATTTCCTCATGAAAAACTTCTAATGCCTTTTCTCCATCCTCAGCAGTAACAACTTGATAACCAATCATCGAAAGACGAGTTTCCAGAATGCGGCGGATGCTGGCTTCATCATCTACCACAAGAATCTTTTCTTTGTATGTTTCTAGTCTACTCGTCAAGGCAACCACAGGCTTTTTCCACAACGAAAATTTTAGTATTTCATTATGTTAACAAATCAGCCTAAATTCAGGAAAATCTCAACATTTTTTAATCTTTCTTGAGATAGGCAGACCTATCCCTACTGCCTAACCACTTAGAGAGATAACCCTAAGTCTTTTACTTCCTGTTCCAGCATGCTGACCAGTGCACTATTGTTTTTAGCACGAGCTACTTCAAGGCGACGACGGAGAGAATAGGCAAGGTTGGCTTTATGAACAGCATTGGCTTGAACTTTTCTTTCTCGGGAAATCATAAGAGTAATTCTGTAGACCACATCTCTATTGTGCCCGATCGGGAGAAAACGGTAGTATTTGTTACAGAAAATTTAACTAAAGTTAGACACATTCTCATAGTCCAAAGACTCAAACTCGATCGTCCCTTTGTCATCAATCCACAGTTGTTTGACTGTTTTGACCAAGTAATGTTGCAAACTAACTACAGTAAAATGACGAAAGATGGAGCCGCCTTTCATTTGCCAACGGGGGACACAAGCTCCATTCACATAGACGGTGTTACCTTTCTGCCCGATCGTTTGTCTGACAAAAGGACTGATCCTTAAGCGGTGATGCATATGCCCAAAAACGACCAAAGGAATGTGGCGATACTGACGACTGACCTCGATCGCGCCATGCAAATCCGGATCGCCGTAGTCGCCCCCTGGGGTCTTCCAATCCTTGCCGCAGGGAGAAGAGGGTAATTCTCCCAAACCAACGGGACCATTGTGGGATAAAAAAATCACACATTCAAACTTTGCTTCCCGTGCCTTCTGAGAGATCAAATCCATAGAAGACTGAAAGTCGCTTACGCCAAACCGATCGTGGTAGAAGGCGCTATTCTTCCATTCACTGCCGCCCCAACTGAAGGGTCTGCCCCCCACCACCGATAGACCCAAATGGTCAAAATCCTTCACTCCATACCCCACATGGCAGTCCCCCAGCAATTGCAGTTGCCGCTCCACCAGGCACCCCGTCACCCCCCGATCGTAGGGGGCTTTTTTTTGCCCCATTCCGATGCCGTATACCAGGCATCGTGATTGCCCAAAATGACCGCTCTGGGGAAATTGAGGGTGCTGATCAACTCCACGATCGGCACCGCTTCATTGCCAATATCCCCCACAAATAAGACCAAATCAGGTTTTAAGTACCCTAGAGCTAGATGATCGCCCCGATCCCACTGGTCGTGAATATCGCCAACGATCGCAATAGTGATCAGAGCGGTCATCTATCAGCGGTTAGCACCAGCCAGCAGCACTTCCTTCTGGGTCAGGGTTTCGTACATAGCCCGCATCTTGAGACCCACAATCACTTGCAGCAGACCCGTGCCATTATTAGAACCGGGATAGTCCTCATGCTTGAGCAGTAGTTGGGTGAGTTCTCCGTAGTGCTTCGTGGAAAGATTACTGAGGTGATTTTCGATGTAAATGACTTGATCCAACCGATCGAATTGACCATCTACCTCTAGCACCGACACCGGATGACCGTAGTAATCATCAGAGCCATAGAAGAAGCGCATTCCCGGGTAGGAACAGGTCAACTTCTTCCCGCAGGGAGTCCAAATAATGGTAGAACCATCGTCAAACAAATAGACCGGTTCAA
Source organism: Cyanobacteria bacterium M5B4 (assembly GCA_002861535.1). Taxonomy (GTDB): domain Bacteria; phylum Cyanobacteriota; class Cyanobacteriia; order Pseudanabaenales; family Pseudanabaenaceae; genus M5B4. Next base: position 6,250 of record PHFO01000055.1, read on the forward strand.
AGCCTTCCTTCCCTTCTTTTTGTAAGAGTCTGACCCGCAAATACTTATGTTCTGGGTCTTCTGCCACTAAATTAGTCGGTAAAATCTGAATCACCACATCAGCGTACTGCTTCTGGGGATCGATATATGCCATAAAGTCGGGCTTCCGTGCCTCGATCGCCTGCATTACATCCTGGAGAGTGTGTCCCCGCTCCGCCATATCCCGCTTGGTTTTCCAGGCAATTTTCACCGGCTCACTCAGGTCTAAATACACACTAAAATCTACTAGCTCCCGCACCCGCTCATCATAGAGGGGATGCAATCCTTCAATCACAATAATGCCGCTGGGATCAATGCGTTCCGGCGGATCGATCATACCTGTTTCGTGGTTATAGATGGGCTTCATGATCGACTTGCCCTGCTTCAAATCCCGTACTTGCTCATACATGAGGTCAAAATTATTGGCGCGGGGATCAAGAGCCGTAATACCAGTCTGTTTTCGTTGCTTTCGATCGAGGCTATGGTAGTCATCCAGACAAATTATCGTCATTAAATCCTGCCCAAATAAATCTCCCAGGCGGCGCAGGAACGTAGACTTACCACAACCGGAGTCCCCTGCCACACCGATGATCACAACGCGATCTGGCTTATTGCTCATATTCTTAAACTTCTTAAGTAACTTTTAATACTCTACCACGCTATCAAAACATAGAACTCCCCGCAAGTAAGTAGGGCTTGTGGGACATAATAGATTAAGCGTTCAGGTAATTTATGAATACTTTTGACTTGGGTAAACTTTTACAACGGGGCTACTACGTCACCCTGGGGCTTACTTCCACCCTCCTGGAAATGGCGCAGGACCCTACCAAGCGCGACGATCGGTTACGGGACCTCGATCGGTTTGCCGATGAATTAGTAGCAAAGGGGGTCAGCACCGAAGCCGAAGCCCGCAGCTATGTCGATCAGGTCATAGCCAAAGGTGTAAGCAAAGATGCCGCCGACACCACAGTTGCCGCAGTAGCTACTCCTGTCCCAGAAGACACCCCAGAACAAGAACTACAGGAACTTACTACCCAAATTGCTAAATTAAGGGCAGAATTGGAAGAATTGCGCGCTGCCAACAAGAAATAGTTAATGCGGATTGATGTAATTACCCTATTCCCCGAATTTTTTCAGTCCCCCTTAGCTACAAGTTTGATGGGGAAAGCCCTTGCTAAAAATATCGCCACGATCGGGTTTACCAACCCCAGGGACTTCACCAACGATCGGCACCGCCGTGTAGATGATGAACCCTACGGGGGCGGCGTCGGTATGCTGATGAAGCCCGAACCCCTTTTTTTAGCCGTGGAATCCCTGCCCGCTTTACCCGATCGGGAGATCATCCTACTCACACCCCAGGGAGAGCCCCTAAACCAGGATTTACTCAAAAATCTAGCACAAAAACAACAACTGGTGCTAATCTGCGGCAACTACGAAGGCGTAGATGAAAGAGTAGTGGAACACCTAGTCACAAAAGAAATTTCCCTGGGAGATTTTGTCCTCACCTGTGGCGAAATCCCCGCCCTTGCCCTCATCAACGGAGTGGTGCGCCTGTTACCAGGCACAGTCGGTAAAAGCGATTCCCTCAAGTATGAAAGTTTTGAGCAGGGCTTACTAGACTATCCCCAATACACCCGCCCCCGCAACTTCCGCGGCTGGGAAGTGCCCCCGATCCTCCTCAATGGGCATCACCTGCAAATCGATCGCTGGCGGCGCGAACAACAACTACTGCGCACGCGGCAACGCCGTCCCGACCTGTTGCAGAAATACCAGCAAGAATCTCCGTGAACGACTCCCGACACTGATCTTCACGCTTCATCGTGCGACCTACGACACTCACCCTGCAGGTAGAATGCGGGGCTTCCCGCCGATCAGGCTAAAAGTAAGCGACCTTCTTGTCCAGCCTTGACTTCACCCTGAACAGTTTGCGGAAGCCCCTCAGCCCTTGTAAGTCCCGATGGGATTGTGAATTTATGTAAATAGTAGTTGCCCTTTTAGGAGGGATTTTATAGTATGTATTCAAGGCACAAGAAAGAAACAAAAAAACAAGCTCCATCGGGCAGTGCCTCCTCCCGAAGCTAAATCAAGAAGTTCTCTCCAAAGCTAAAAATTGGAACAAAGGTTAAACTTCTTAACTTATTTACCGAGTTTTGTAGACATTCCTGGTCATAATAACATGTAGTTTAGGGTTAGGTTGATTTAGTTATTAGTCCAGGTGAGGTTGAAGAATCAGGTAAGGTTAGGTTAAGAAAACAAACTCCTCCAGGTTATGGAATTAGGTTAGCTTATGTGTAGTGAGAACGATCGTCCTGTCGTTTAGTAAACTGAAGCACAAATTGAATCAACCTCTGACGAATTGAGTCTGGTAGCCTTCTACCGGACTCTCGTTGTTTGTATGGGGCTTTCCCAAAAAGCAAATTAAAGTGTTATACTCGATTCGCCTAGCGGGTTAACGAAATGAAAAGGTTAGCAGTTTTAGCACTATTACTGATTTCGGCTTGCGGAGGACCCCCTGGTGGCTTTGGTCGTGGACCAGTTGTAGTGGAGACTGCTCCCCTTACGGTAGGCACGATCGAAGACAGTTCGGATTTTATTGCTACTCTTAATTCTCGTCAGTCTGTTACTCTCAAACCCAGGGTTACAGGTCAAGTGTCGCAAATTTTAGTGAAACCAGGGGATAGGGTAGGTGCAAAAACGCCCCTGTTGTTGATTGATCCTTCCCAACAGGTAGCGACTGTGCAGAGTAACGAGGCCCAGGTTGCTACTGCCAAGGCAGAAATTGCTTCCCGTGAGGCAGCACTGCAATCGGCGCGGGCGGGGTATGAGAGTGCCAAGGCGTTACTCAGTGCCAGGGAAGCCGATCGGTTGCAACGGGTGTCGGCGTTAAATTTACAAAGGAGGGATGCCCAGCGTGACCGCGAGTTATTTAGTGCGGGGGTGATTTCCCAACGGGTATTAGAAGTTAGAATCAATAACTTGGAGGGGGCAGAGGCAGCCTTACAGTCCCTCGATCGGGAAATTAAAGCCCAGGAAGCCAAGGTAGCAGAGGCAGAAGCCCGTATTGCCCAGGCAGAGGCAGAACTAGACGGGGCGCGCCAAAGATTGCAACAATTCCAATCTAATACTCTGCGGGAGCAGGTACAGTTAGAGTTCCATCAGATCAGTGCTCCCTTTGATGGGCTGGTGGGCACTATTCCGGTCAAGGTAGGAGATTTTGTCAATAGTGCCACAGAGTTGTTGACTTTGACCCAGAGTGACCAGCTAGAGGTGGAAATTGCAATTCCTGTCGATCGGGCTTCCCAGTTGAAGGAGGGTCTTGCCGTCAAGATATTGGATGAGCAAAACAAGATTGTCGGGGATGGTACCATCTTTTTTATTTCGCCTACGGTTAATCCCCAGAGTCAGTCTGTACTGGTAAAAGCGGTATTTGACAATAAAGACGGCAAGTTAAGACAGGATCAACTGGTGCGGGTACGTTTGGTTTGGGATAGTCGTCCTGGGTTAAAAGTGCCTGTAACTGCTGTTTCCCGACAGGCAGGCAAGACGTTTGTCTATGTAATCGAAACGGATACAACAGAAGGGACAACAAAAACGATCGCCAAACAAAAAAGGATCGAGGTAGGAAAGATTATTCAAAATCAGCAGGAAGTTCTATCGGGTCTACAGCCCAAGGAGACGGTGGTTGTATCCGGAATTCAGTTTTTGAGGGATGGTGCCGAAGTAAAGACACAAAAGGATAGACCATGATTTTTTCTATTTCTGACTTTTTTATTCGCCGACCGATTTTTGCTACAGTTTGTTCTTTGATCATTTTTTTAGTCGGCGTGGGGGCAGCTTCTACTTTACCGATCGGGCAGTATCCAGATATTACGCCTCCCCAGGTGGTAGTCAGTTCTGTTTACATTGGTGCTAGTGCGGAAGTAGTAGAAACAACGGTAACGAATGTTTTAGAACAGGAATTAAACGGTATTCAGGGCGTTCGTTATATTACATCTTCTAGTACAGATGATGGAGTTAGCACTATTACTTTAACTTTTGATGCCGATCGGGATCAGGATTTAGCCGCTGTCGATGTGCAAAACCGTGTCGCTACGGTCACTTCCCGTCTTCCCGCTCCAGTGCAACAGACTGGTGTAAGAGTAAGAAAACAAACATCAGGTTTTTTGTTTGCCATTGGTATTTACTCCGATCGGGATGAAAAAGGAGAACCTCTATACGATGATGTCTTTTTGAGTAACTATTCTGATCTGTATTTGGTAGACCCGATTCGTCGTGTCAATGGAGTGAGTAATGTGCAGATTTTTGGCGAAAGACGTTTTGCCATTCGCACTTGGCTTGATCCCAACAAAATGGCAGCTAGGCGGTTAACAACTCAAGATGTAATTCGGGCAATTCAAGAGCAAAATTTGCAAATTGGGGCGGGACAAATTGGACAGCAACCAGCGCCGCCAGACCTAGATTATCAAATAACAGTAACAGCAAAGGGGAGGTTGGTAGAGCCGGAACAGTTCGGCGAAATTATCATCCGATCGGATGGAGGAGGAGATGTAATTCGCATTAAAGATATAGGCAGAGTAGAACTGGGAGCGGAAAATTACGCTACCTTTTTGAGGTTTAATGGCATCCGATCGGTGGGTTTAGGGGTCTCCCAGTTAGCTAATGCTAACGCCTTAGAGGTGGCGGATCAGGTGAAAGATTTAATGAAGGAATTATCTAAACAATTTCCTCCAGGAATGAAGTACAAATTTGCCTATGACACCACCAGATTTATCAAGGCTGGGGCTACTGAAGTCGTAATTTCTTTAATTATGGCGATCGTTTTAGTAGTGCTGATTCTCTATTTATTTTTACAGGATTGGCGGGTAACTTTAGTGCCTTCTTTAGTCATTCCTGTCTCTCTAGTGGGTACATTTATTTTTGCTAAGTTGCTCGGATTTAACATCAACACCCTGACCCTATTTGGATTGACTTTAGCTTCGGGGCTAGTGGTAGATGATGCGATTGTGATCGTAGAAGATATTAGCAGAAGAATAAATGAAGAAAATATGAACCCGATCGAGGCGGCGATTGCCTCGATGAATGATTTAGTTAGTGCAGTAATTGCTACTTCTTTAGTATTGATGGCAGTATTTGTACCCGTTGCTTTCTTCCCTGGTACGACGGGACAGTTATATCGGCAGTTTGCTTTAACGATCGCTTTTTCGATTACAATTTCCACCTTTAATGCTATTACTTTTACGCCTACTCTATCAGCACAATTATTCCGTGCCGGACAAAGTCATGATAATCGTTTTTTTCGTTGGTTTAACGGCATAGTTGACAGGACTAGAATAGCCTACCGATCGAGTTTATTTACTGTTGCTCGTGTCAAGGGACTGATTTTAATTTTGTTTGCTGGTTCTCTACTTTTAACATATTTTGTATTTAACAAAGTACCGACTAGCTTTTTACCTGGAGAAGATCAATCTTACTTTATTACTCTAGTCAGGGCGCCAGAGGGAGTATCTCTAAATTACACTGAAAATGTGCTTAAAAAAGTAGAACAAATCATGCTCCAACAACCGGAAGTAGAGGGCGTATTTGCGGTGGGAGGATTTAGTTTTGGCGGCACTGCACCTAATCAAGGAGTGATATTTACTACTTTGAAATCTTGGGATGAACGCAAGCGTCCTGATCAAGCCCAAAATGCTATTATCTTTGGCAGAATTGCTCCCCAATTAGCCCAAATTAAGGAGGCTCAAGTATTTTCTTTTCCGCCTCCGGCAATCTTGGGTCTGGGAAATGTGGGCGGCTTTGAGTTTCAATTGCAAGCTTTAGAAGGGCAGAGTTTTAGTGAAATAGAAAGTTATTCTAATCAAATATTAGCTAAAGCCCAAACTTTCACGATCGATGGTAAACCTGCTTTTGCTCCTCCGGGACTGCGGGCAGATTTTAACGCTAATACCCCTAAATTGTTTGTAGAAGTCGATCGGGATAAAACCATCGCCTTGGGAGTTTCTCCCCAGCAAATTTATAGCACTTTGCAGACGTTTTTAGGCTCTACCTATGTCAATGATACCGATCGGTTTGGGCGCAGTTATCGTGTTTATATCCAAGCGGATAGTCAATTCCGATCGAGTGTGGAAGACATTAACAAGCTCTATGTCCGATCGCTTACCGGGCAGATGATTCCCATGAGTAATTTTATCCGTATTTCTAATACTTCTGCCCCTTCAATTATTAGTCATTACAATCTGTTTCGCACTGTGCCTATTAGTGGTAGCGCCGCTCCAGGAATTAGTTCCGGGCAAGCCATTAAAGCGATGGAAACGATCGCCGCCCAAGTTTTACCCAGAGGTTACGGCTACGAATGGACTGGTCTTTCCCTAGAAGAAATTGCTTCCGGCGGACAGGGAGTACTGATATTTGGGTTCGGTATTATCTTGGTATTTTTAGTACTCGCAGCCCAGTATGAAAATTATATTGATCCTTTAATCATCATGCTAGCTGTCCCCTTAGCAGTTTTGGGTGCTTTATTAGCAGTAGTGTTGCGGGGATTTCTATCAATACTACCTTTCATTGTTGGTCAGCCCTGGCTCAGTTTAATTGTTGGTTCACCCTTCCAAATTGCTAGCGATGTTTACACCCAAATTGGTTTTGTGATGTTGATTGGTTTGGCGAGTAAGAATTCAATTTTGATTGTGGAATTTGCTAACCAACTGCGTCAAGAACAAAATCTATCTATCACCAGAGCCGCGATCGAGGCAGCCCAGTTACGATTAAGACCGATTTTAATGACCGCCCTTTCCACTATGATCGGTATCTTCCCCCTTGTGGTTGCTACGGGGGCGGGAGCTTCTGCCCGTCAATCTCTGGGTACGGCTGTGTTTGGGGGGATGGCGGTAGCAACTTTCTTGAGTTTATTTATCACACCCGTTTTGTATATTGTGGTCAAAACTGCTGTCGATCGCTTGCACCAAGGTTTGTACAAGCCAGATAAAGAAACGATCGAGAGTAAATCAGACCAAGACAATGTTAGTGATCTTCTTTAATAACGATCGAGTGTACAAGCTCTCAAGAGCAAATCCGAAAATCCCCCAGAATGGTTACTGGGATTCCCATTTTGAGAAGATGCTCCTATCATCATGATCCCAGATATATCAGAACCTATGCAAAGATAAGAGAAAAACGAAAAACGCCAGATGTCTTGTAACCTGAGTTGGAGTTAAGCGAACATCAGTACGACAAGCTCAGAAAGTATATTAAATTTTTCTTGTTCCCTCTCCCATTTTGGGTGAGGGTGAAGTCAAGGCTGGACAAAGGTTTTAATATTCCCAGAAGTTAGGTTGTTCTTATCCCGAACTGACGTTAACAGACAAAGCAAAAAAGGAGGATTTTTAGTAAATTTTGAATCAAATCATTAAAGGGGAACTAAAAGCGGGTAGGTTGGGACTGTAAAAATAGCAAAAATTGTCTTAATTCACTGGTGGTGAGTTGATGGCGGGATTTTTTGCCGAAGGTACGCATTAAATATTCTCTGCCCTGGTCATTAGTCCAGCCTAAGCGCTCCATTTCTACTTTGGTTTGGGTTAGTTCATTGGATAGGTCTTCAGGGCTATTGTTGGTATTTTCTAGGAGGGGAAATTCTGGCGTACTGTAAAATTCGTTGGAGTGACTGGGTTGATAGGTGCTTAGGGGTTCGGGAGGCGCGATCGTGGGGTTGGCATTTAAGGAGTTATTGACTTCATGGTTGATTGTTTTAGTGACATTATTGATGCCGGCAAAATTGAGGGCGCGTTGGATGGCTTTGTCTTCCGCGGTTTCTAGGTCAGAATCGATCGCGGTAGCCGTGCTGAGAATAATTTGATTGACGCTCACTACAGCGCGGAAAATGAACTTGCCTTCTTGCTTGGGCAACATTTCCGTTTGAATACTCCCCTGGGGATATTGATTGCGAAACTGGGGAAACATCGCAGAAATACAAGGCGATCGGTTACAATACCATACTATCTAAAAGTGGTACTTGATGCGGTTTAGGATGGAGTGTAATCTGCCGTGATTTTATGAGCTATTGCATCAATCCCCATTGTGCCCTCCCTGATCATCCCGGCAATGCTCACCGCGCCCACTGCTCTAGTTGTGGCTCTCCTCTGGTACTCCAGGGCAAGTATCGCGTCGAGGGGTTAATTAGCGATAAGGGCGGCTTTGGTACGGTCTATCTGGCTCGCACTGCTAAAGAGGAAAAAATTCTGAAGGTCTTAAAACCGGAACATAACAAAAATGCTAAAGCTGTTGAGCTGTTTCGGCAAGAAGCGGAGGTGCTCGGCAATTTGCGCCATCCTGGTATTCCCAAAATTGATGGTTATTTACC
>PHFO01000056.1 GCA_002861535.1 Cyanobacteria bacterium M5B4
AAAAAAGATTTAGACAGTAAAGGTTATTACATTAGATTCTTTAGAATAAAAGAATCCATTATTAACCTGGACTTTGATATAGTAAGTTCCTGCTCCAAGATTAAACAATATAAATTTATTAGCTTTAGGAATTTCTAGGTAATCAACTTCTATGATTTCTGTAAAGGTATTATTTGTAGAGATTATGGGGGTAATGTTTTGGATGGGGGCAGAGAAGGCAAAACTAAATTCATATTGTCCTCCTTCCCTTTCTAGGGGGGCAAAAAGGTTTAGGGTTAAATTAGTGATATTTTCTTTTTCTATCTCATCTAAGGTATTAGATGTTAGCTCCACAGGGAGACTAAGTTGTCCTACTCCATCTTCATCTACTACTATTTTTCTGACCTCTAAAAAGTAAGTGGAATTAGGGATAAGATTAGTAATAAAAAATACTTCTTTTTCTGTGAAATATTCTTCAAAGTATTTTAATTGTTCATTTTGGCTAATTCTTATTCTATACAGGACTTTATTAGCAGTATTAAACCTTAAGGCAATATAATAGGAGCCTTTCTCTATTATTTTGCAATCAGAAGGAGTAAAAGTAGTAGAACCTTGATTAAGAGAAGAATAAGGTAGAGTTCTAAAAACTAATAAAGGAAATTCTTTGTTGTCATAGAAAACTTTAATTAAGTATTCTGTGTTGAAAGTTAAATTTTTTAAGGAAAAGGTGTTGGTAGAGATTTTAAGAGGAGATTCATAACCTTGTAGAACAGTTCCTTCCTTAAAGGCTTGGACAAAATAGAAATCAGATAGATTATTGAACTTTATTTCTACAGAAGAATTAGTTAGTTTTTCTATCCTAATCCAAGGCATTTCTTGGATAGAAACAATGTTGCTCTTATAAGAATAAGAATCCCCTTCCTCAAAATAAGCTCTTACAAAGCTAATATCAGGAGGGAGTTGAATAAAGGGTAGAGATGTTGAGATGGGGAAGAGAGGAGAGAGTATTCCATCTTTGCTAATCATCCCTTCTACCTTATTAACTTTCCCTTCCCATAGAACTGTTAAGCCATCAGCAAGGACAGAGACTGTAGGGGCTAGAAAAGGTGTGGTAAAGGAAGAAGAAGCAATACTGGCTACTTGAGACTCAATAAGTCCTTTTACTTGGTAGGTATACTTTCTGCCAGAAATAAGTCCATATCTAAAAGTGTAGAAAGTATTAGTTCCCACAGACAGATTGTCATAGAACCCCACAACACTAAAAGACTCATCAAACAAAGAGACCTGATAAGAAGTGTACTGAGTATCTCCAGTCCAAGAGATTCTAATATTATTCCACTCTTCAACTATGGCAGGATTAAGTGTAATAGCTGTAGGACTAGCTAAAGTTCTAACAACTATTTGATTAGATTCTAAAGATACTCTAGAATTGCCCAAATCAACCCCATAAAGACTTATTGTGTACTGAGTGTCAGGTAATAAACCTAATAGGCTAAAACTGTCTATATTGGGCAAAAAATACTTATCTGAATTAACTTTAAGAATGTAGTTGGTGGCATAGGGTCTAGTTTGCCAAAAGCAAGAAAAGCCTGAAAAACTTACATTTTCTACAGATATAAGAATAGGGGCTTGGATATTAGAGGCAGAGAAAAGAGTAGAAGTAGAAGAATAGGCAAACTCTTTGCTTTGGGAATAAGTATTTATCCCTTTTATTCTGATATAGTAGAGAGTTGCTCCTGTTAGATTGTTTAATCTTAGGTAATTATTACTAATAGTTTGGTCAAAAATTAAAGAAGAGAAGTCTGATTCTGTTGACACTTGAACAAGGTAGGCTTGAAAAGAGTTATTCCACTGCCAAGTTAGGAAGTCAGACCCTTTTTCTACAGAAATTATTTGAGAGACACTAAAGTCTAAGTATTGGAAAGTATTGTCAGATTTAGTTCCATCTAGGGTTTGAAAAGATATAATGTTAGAATAGGGGCTTGATTCATTGCTATTTATTGCTTTAAGTCTTGCATAATAAAGAGTGTTTTGGTTTAAGTTGTTAAGGTTAAAACTTAAAACATTTCCAGTATTTAATTGAGATATAAAAGGGTTAGAAAATTCTGGATTAAGGGAAACATCTAGGGAGTAGTTAGTGGCTTTATTAGAAGCATCCCAATAAAGTCTAGCATTGATAGCAGTTAATGAATCTACCCCTCTAAGAACAGGAGGTTTAAGTAAGGAATTGGTAGAGATGTTTAGGACTAAAGGGGGAGATTGAGAGATTGGGTTAACAGCAACAATTTCAACAAAATAGGGGTAGAAGGGGAGAGATAGAAAGAGTGGTTTAGCTCAGAGGAGCAGGAAGAGAGGGTAATAGAGCTAAAGTCAGAGAGGGTAGAAATTCTTATTTTGTGGTGAGTTATATTAGGATTTGGTGAGATAGAAAGGAAGACAATATTTTGTTTAGAAGAAATTAGGCAAACAGGGGGAGTAGCAGGGGAGAAGTTACCCAAAGGTCTACCTAAACCAGTAACAACCTCTACTACAGGGGAGTCAGGAGACTCTCCATCAGGGGAGATTGCTCTCCCTTTTATGTAATACCTAGTGCCTGGTTTAAGAGTCATTATGCAAATAGAGAATAAATATTTTTCTTGAATAAGAATAGTTTACTCTATAAATATAGAATTAAGGAAAGAGCATGACATTAGCAGAAGCCTTGTTAGCAAAGGCAGACAATGAATCTGCCAAACAACTAGTTCAAATGTTGGTTGAGGAGACAAATCTAACAAAGTCAGAAGTACTAAGTCTATTGAAAGGGGAATCCACCATAGGTGATCCAGAACTACTAAAAGAAGTTATCTCTGTTGTTAACAGTGTTACTCCTTTGGAAGAAGATGATGTAAAAGCCATTGTGATGGCTTACAAAGAAAATCTTGGGGGAGAAGGAGCAGAAGAAGAGGAAGAAGAAGGGGAAGAGCCTACTGAATCTGGAGAAGACTATTCTTCTGAGGAAGAAGAGGAGTCTCCTGAAGAAGAGGAAGAGGATGAGGCTGAAGTAGCTCCAAAAGGGAAGTCTAAAAAGGGAGCAGATCAGATTGTTGAAGCATTAAATCTTCTAAATCAGAGGACAAAGAAGTTAGAGAAATTAAAAGCAGAAGAGATTAAGCAGAACCAGGTAGCTAATTTTGTTTCTAGAGTTGCTCAATTTGTTCAAGATATTAATGAATGTAATCTTCCCCCTGTTGCAAGGAAACTACTTTTTGCTAACAACAAGAACCTATATGATCTTTGTGACAATATTTTAGTTGCCTGTAAAGAGGAAGGGGTTGATCCTGAGACCTATCTGTATGGATTAGAAAGTGTAGCTACCTTTTGTAAGCACTTAAAAGGGTATGTACACTTTAGTCAGAAAGTAAAGTTAGTGGAGACTCCTGAAGAGACTTTAGTTAAATTTTCTAAGAGTGTAAATGATGATGATGTAGAAGAGTTAAAGAAAATTGGGTTTGATCTTAGCAAGCCTGAGAGTTTTATTAGTAGATATGTAAGATAAGGAAGGAGAAACAAATGACAGCTGTTAATACTTTTGTTCAAAACAAACCAATTCTTTTTGGGGCAACATTATTAGATGTGCCTAATTCCACAACCATTTATGCCTCTGACATTCTTTTTGATGGCAAGGGGAAGAAGGTTGCTCCTGCTGGACTTTTTGTTGCCAAGGGACAAGAAGGGATAGGCATTTTGAAGAGAACTAGACTAGCAAAAAAATTGCTCCTACTTCAACCAATGCTCTAACTACTATTGAATTAAAAGAACCTCATTTTCAGTTTAAGTTATCTGCTTCTACTAGTAACCTAAATGGAACTGAATTATGGGCATTAGGATATGTTTCTATCAAGCCTCCATCAAGTTCTTTTAGTTTAATTATTGATGGAAAGGCTATTCAAATTAGTGTCCCTGCATCACCTACCATAGCTCAGATTGTTACTGCTGTTAATTCAGTAGACACAGAATTTGGGTTGGTAGCTAGTGGAAAAGATGCAAACTCTTTTCACTTATTTGCTAAAGATGTTTATTCTATTTGGAGTCCTACAGCAGAAATAAGCACTACTAATCCTGGATATTTTGGCTATTATCCTAAAAAAGATTGGCAGAGTAGGGACTACTGAAAATCTGTTGCAAAATGGTAACAGAGAGTTCTCTATTGGAAGTGCAACTACAGAGGTTCCTGATGACTTTGAGATTCCTGTTAACACTATTGTGACAGAGTTAGTAAGGGAGTTTATTGGTCTATATCCTTTGGATATTGATTTAACTCCTGGGTCTGCATTAGAGAGTTACAAGACCATTGGAGCTGTTAGGGTCTGTAGTGGAGTTTATGAGAATAATTTGCCTTATGTTGATAGTCAGATCAAGAGGGAATTAAGTTACTTGAATATCAATAAGTCCTTTATGGGTGACTTGAATCAAGTATCAAACTCTGCATTGTACATTGCAGGGGCAGACACAATTGTTGCTTAACATAAAAAAGAATAGGAGGTAAAAGAGAGATGTATATTGAGAGTTTTCTAAAGCAACAGAGAGTTGCTAGACAGGCAGAAAAAGTAATTGACATTACACAAGGGTTTCTAAAAAACAGAAACCCCATATTAAATGAGATGTTCCCCCTTTCTAATAGGGATGGGAAGGATTGGCTACAATATATTGTAGAAGAGACTGATCCTATTGCTTCTATTGTTTCCCCCACACAGGAATTTCCTGCTTGGCAGGGCAATAAATTTATCCAGGTTTTAGACAGAATGCCTTCAGCAGCTTTGTCTATTATTTGGGATGCAGAAATGCAAGAGAGAGCTAAAGAAGTAGCAGATTATGTTGGAGATGTTACTATTTCCACAGAAGAGCTATTTACAGATGTTGGACAGTCTAAAGTAGACTTAAACAGTTCTCTAACAAACACTAACACCAGTCACTCCAAATATGAATCCTTAGTCAAGCACCTGTTTGGTAGTGAGATCAAATTAATCAATGCTCACTACAACATTATTGATATTCTTGCTTACCAGTTACTTCAAACAGGAACTATTAATTATATTGATCCTAGGACACAAAGGAGAGTAGTGTATGACTGGAGGAAGGTTGTAAGTTCTACCTACAACCACTTCCCTGATGTAGGAAAAGACATAGCTTATTTCAATCAAAATGGTGCAGACAAGCCCAACATTGCTGGGAATAATGTTAGAGACTGGACAAAATGGGCTACTGCTGATGGATTAGAAGACCTCTATTCAATGGCTTATGCCTATAGGGAGGATATGGGTAAATATCCTGACTTTATTATGATGTCCACTCAGGCTATGTATAACCTCCTAAAGCAAGAGTCAACTAAGAGGGCTGTAGTAGATACTAAGTTATTAGGTAATGTTAATTTAGTGGGAACAGTTACCCTGGAAATTGTGAATAACATTCTTGCTTCTAAAGGGCTACCTAATATCACTCTAAATGATGATCAATATACCCTTGATGACCTAAACACAGGAAACACTATAACCAGACAAAGGTTCCTTGATCCTACTGTGGTTGTCATGGGATCAAGAAATATGGGAGAGAGAGTTTTTGGTTCTGTAGTTGACAATAACTTCAGAGGTGGTATTTATACCACAACCAAATCCTTAAATTCTAGGAATGCTCCTAATGTAGATATTACTATTTCCCAGTCCTCCCCCATTGCAATATGTACCACTATTGCAAGATCAGGGTTTGCAAGAAAAGTTACTACTAAGTCTTCAATTCAGAATACAATTAGATTGAATGATTTCTCTTTTAGCTAATGAATAAGTTCAAAGTTTACATTCCTTACAATGATACCCTTGTAGGGTATGTAAAACCAGGGTTGTACAAACATAGTGAAATTGATTTAGGCTCTGCCTATAGAAACACACTGGTTTGTATAGCCCCTTTGCCAGTAACTACTAGTTATTCCTTTAGTAGTACAGATTATATAGATTACATAGGGGCAATTGCATGGAAAGTCCCTAATGAAGAGACTTTCATCCCAGAGAAGGTTTACATAAATCAAATAGAAATAAATCAATTAAAGAATTATCTAGGCTTATTTAACTTTCATAAAGGTGTTTATGACCTCTTTGAGAAGAATAAGCCTTATTCCAATCTTTTAGAATTAAATAGAAAAGTGGAACTACCTTATGGAGTTAAGTGGGAATACTGTTTTCCAAAGTTAGACTTTGGGATAAAATACTATACAGGGTTCTAAATTATGATTCCATTAAATGAATTATTAAAGCCAATAAAAAAGACTTCTTTTAATACAAAGGAGAAGAGGGCTAATTCTAGAACTCAACCAACAATCCCTAAAGGAGGAGCTTCTTACCAAAGACCTGCTGTAATGAAACAGCAAAAGGCAAAAATTGGGGGAGAAGAAGGAGGAAAAGGAGGTTTTGCATGATTCCAAAATACACTACCCAAGGAGCTGTTCAGAAAGCCCTACTAAATAGGATCATCATTGTTGATGATATGACTTCTTCAGTTAAGGGGCAAACAAGACAGATAATAGGAATAGACCTTTTTCTAGAGTTTGCAGAAGAGGTTGAATTAGGGTTTATAGATGTTTTTCTAGGGATGTTATATGTTATGCCCTTAAAAAATCTCATCCTTACTTAAATGCTATTTCTAGGGACTTAATAGTATCTAAAATCTATCAACATGTTATGCCCTTAAGGTCAGAAGACCCTAGTTTTAATGATAATTTTGGGGTTTACATTGAGAAAAATGCCTTAGCAAGGTTTAACTGCCTTTTTTTAGGGACAGGAATAGTAATTCCCAATCTTCTCCAAGAAACTCCTAATCTAAATGATGAGAACAGAATTAAACAACCTCAAAAACCTCTTATTTGCCAGGAGAACAATTAAAAGATTATATTGGATATGATACTGATGGGGATGGGGTAAGTGACACTAATCTCTTTAAGAAAGACCCTATAAGAGTAGATGCCTTTTATCATCAAGGAGATTACAACCAAGTTAATGCCAATTCTGCCTTTATAGAGGCAGGGGTACAGACTAGGAGATTCAGAGGTCTTCCTAGTGATAAAGATATAAATGAAATTATTACTCAGTTCTAATGAAAATTAACCTTTTTGGTTTAGGGGAAGTTCTGCACCTAATTAACAGATTTAAGAATATAGAAAAAAGTCAGGGAGGAAGTTATTTCCCTAACACCTATAAGTCCTCCAAAAAGACCAATATAGCTTTTATTCTACCTAATACCAAACATATAGACAGATGACTCTAGAATTTCCTTCTTTTCCTCCTATTCTAACCAAATACCTTAATGGGGATGAAATAAATGATCCTGTTACTTCAGACATAGCAAATAAAACCAAAGAGTTTATCAATAACCTTGTTAAAACATTTAATTATCCAGAGACAATTATTAATTCCATTTTTAATCATAACTACCAAGGAGCAGATATTAGCTTAGCTGACTATCCTATCTTAAGGGTTTATAGGAAAGGGGAGGTTTGTGATCTGTCTTATCAACTTCCCATTAAAACAACCACTATTGTTTTTAGCTATGTAATTATGTTTTCCAGGAATGCTGTAGTAGCAAATCTGTTCCCTTTTGTTGCAGATTGTATCTTACTTCTATGTCAAAATACCTTGTTAAAAGAGCCTGATATTCCTGTTTTTAACAATGTAACAATAGATATAACTAGGCTAGAAAGTGCCCCTATTGTTGATTATTTTACAGAAATAGATAGCAACAATATCAAATATTATGTTAATATTGAAGTGCCCTTCAAAGAAGTAATTTAATGGCTATTTCAGTACAAAGACAAAAAGTGCAGACCAGCACTTTTACAGCAGATATTATTCCTGGGTCAGTCTATGAAGACCCTAGTAATTCTAATATTTTTTATCTAACTTTTCTTACAAAGACTCCTCCTTTTGGAGATGGTGTAACTGTAAATACAAGTTTAAGTATCTCAAACACTATTACTCTAGCAGAAAAAGGGGGGACAGGAAGTGATAGCTTAAGGGCTGTATTAACAGCTCCTACAACAAGTCCTAATGCTTTTGAGGATGTGATTATTGGAGATGTAATTCAAACCACCCTCTCAGACACAAGCCCAGTAACAACCACAGTGGTTACTAGACCTGTCTACAAGAGTGGGCTAAGTTATTTTGTTGTATCTGCCTCAGATAATATGGAGAATTACTTGCTTGGTTCTGTTGTTACAGGGGCAGATATTCCTACTCTTACAGGAGCTTCTGTTGTTGTGGATAGAGTTGATCCTACAGAGAAACAAGTATTTTTGGCTGACAGTGTAACTGGTAATCCAGTTAACTTTACTGTAACAGGGGATAGTGATATTACTGTTAATCCTGGAGTAAGGGTTGTTGCTAAGCCTAATGGAAGGACTCTTGAACTATCTGTGAATTACACAGGATCAAGTCCTGCCACTCTTAACTCTCTTAGTGTCTATAGGGCATTGACAGAACTACCAGTTGCTTGTTTTAGATTTTCTTTTTCTGACTCTTCTACTCCAGGTTCTTTTCTTGCTAGTATTGACCAGTCAGCAGGGTCAAGCAATCAGGCATTAATCAATGCTAGAACTGCTAGTGCTCTTAAAGATTTAACCTATGAAGGGTTTACTTCAAGAGGCATCAATCTTGATGCCTTATTAAATTTAGTAGGAAATAAGGTTTAATGGAAATTTGGGGAGTAGGAGTTAGGCATATTTCTAATATTCTAGTCCCCTCAGAAAAGGATATTTATGTTTATGAGAAACCCATAGACATAAATATCACTATTCCAGACCAAAAAGGAAATCACTATTCTATGCAACAAGTATTAGAAGGGAATGTAAATATAGCTAAGCCAGAAGATAATTTCCATGCTGTGTTTAGCCCTTATTCAGAACTGATCAACTGTGAAGGGAGAAATATTCCTGTTCTTATTTTGCCTATGTAGATGCTTGGTATAGGATAGGATTAATAAAAATCAGGAATCTAGTTTTATCCAGTGTTCTTTCTGGAATTAACTTAGAGGTAAGAGGGAGATTTAATCCTGGAGAGATAAAAGCATTTCTCTCTGATAATTTTTATTGTGATAAAATAAATATTGATGAAGAGATAGAAAAGTATGAAGACATTTAACAATATAGAAGTAGTTTATTCCAATTCTCATAAATACCATATAAATAGGGTATCTAATGAGAACTTCCAATCCTTTGCTGAGCTATTAGAAAAAATTACAATTCAGTACTATAAGTATGATGGTGCTATTGGAGAAATGCTCCAAGTCCCAGAAATTGTAGAAGATTTTGAGAATCTTTGTTCTATTATTCCTGTGAAAAAAGTCCAAGGAGGAAAAATAGGAAAAGAGGAAGAGTTCCTAGACTGGGAGATGATCAGAGATAATTGGGAGCAGTTAGTTATTCTATTTTGTAATAGTGGCTTAACTGAAGATAGAGATGCAACTCCTATTGCTCCACCCTTGCTGGCAAAACTAAATTTTTTGTCCACAAGCAAGTGGGTACAGAAAGTAGTATCCCAAGAGTAAAAGCAAAACTTTTTTCTGAATTAAAACCAAGACCTAGAAAGAAGGGGATAGATGTATCCCCAAAAGTAAAATTAATTAGCACATTAAACTCACTGTTTCCTGAAAACAGTGAGTTTATCTATAAAAATTTGGATTACTATTCCACAATGGAATTGATTTATTACACTATTGACAAAAGGAAAGAGCAATACAACATCAATAATAGTTTTGATTATTATTTAGATGATAATATGGAAGAGATTCAATGTTTTGAAGAATGTAGTTTTGGGGAGGCTTTAAGAGAATGTCTGGAACACTAAACCTAGAGCAACTGACAGACAGTATCCTAAACCTCTCTGGAATTGTTAATGAAGATTTCTCTCCTCAATTTGATACAAACCAATTAAATGTTGTTTCTGGAATAGTAAATCAGCTTTCTATCCAGTTTGGTAAATTATCTCAAAGTATCCAACAAACAGTTAACAGCCTAAAACAGATAGGAGGGACTGGAGTTGTTCTCTCTGGTATTTCCACTGGTTTAGGTTTTGGTGCTTCTAGTTTTATTGGAGGGATAGGAGCAGGGATAACAGAGAATGAGGGTATAAGGGGAGGATTAAGCATCCTTTCAACCTCAATAAATCCTTTTAGGTTTCAGGAGGCATTTCTTAATCCTGTAGGATTTTCCTATAGCACTGGACAAATATTAAGACAGGCAAGAGATGAAGAAAGAGCTGCTTTTAGGCAAGGTACAGTAAGTGGAAGTACTTCTAGGTCTAGTGTTTTAGAGAATATTTCTAGTGCCAGGAGTTTTAGTAGGAGCAATGATAATTTTGCTTCTACAGAAGCATTGTTAGGAGCAGGGTTCTTCTCTGGGTCAGCAGGTTTTGGAGGGAGGATTGACAGAGAGAGAATTGCAAGAGGTGTTAAGGATGCCTCTATTGTTTCTGCTATTGGTTCTGGAAAAGGATTTGACCAGTCTTTCCAGGATCAGACAGAAGCAACAGTAAGGTCTTTAAGGGCATCTAAATTAGATAGTAGCCAAGCAGAGAATATTTCTTCTAAGTTATTCAAAACTTCTCAAATCTCCTTAGCAACCCCTGATGAGATAAATGAGGTAGCTCCTAGGGCATTAGCATCAGCAAAGCAGGCAGGGATTAACAATCCTGATGAGGTTTTGGCAGCTTTAGCTACATTAACAACAGAAGGTGGTTTAGGGGCAAGGACAGCAGGAACAGACCTTCTAAATCTCATCAATGACATTAGTACAGGACAGGCAAATGAGTCTTTCCAAAGAATAGCTCCTGGAGCAACAAATGCTAAAGGGGAGGCAGTTAATATTTCTAGGACTGCTCTCCAAGAGAAGGGTCTAGTAGGGGTTATTAGAGACATTCAGGAGGCAACAGGGAACAATCCAGAATTAGTTGGCAAGATTTTTAGACAGGATACATCAGCTCTAGCCTTTAGGGAATTATCCCAAAACCTAGCCTCTTTAGAAGAAAGGCAGGCAGATATTACCAATAATGCAGTAAGAGACACCAATACATCAGCAAAAGAGGCAGAAAGAACTTTTGACTTTAAGTTTAATAAGGGACTAAATGCTGTCAGAAATGATGTAGGACAGGCAGGGCAACAGGGGTTAGAAATAGCAAAAACTGTTATTTCTCAGGTTCCTGGAATATCAGAAACATTAGGAACAGTAGCAGGAGGAGCTACAACATTAGCAACAGCAATCTCTCCTGTTCTAACAGGAGGATCATTGCTCTTTGGGGGACTGACAGTAGGGAAATCAGTCTTTGATCCAGAGAGAAGGAAGCAGGGATTAAAAGGGATCATAGGAGGGATTGCAGAGGACATAGGACTAGGGGGAATACTAGGACATGGAGGGTTAGAAGGGATAGGGAATGTTAACACCCTTAATGTTCAAGCCTCTAATGTAGTAATACAGGGAGGGGGAGGAACTTCTTCTTCTCTGTCTCCTCAGAATGAGCTAAAGGAAAGGTTGTTAAGAGAAGGAGGAGTAGGAAGCACTCAGCAGTTGTTGGATAGAAAAAAGGAAATAAATCAATTTCTCCAAGACAATCAAAGCAATATTTTGCTCCCAAACAACAAAGGAAAATCTCCTGTAACACTAACAGATCAGGAAAGAGAGAAATTACAAAGTAATATATCAAAAATAGACTCTCAACTTACAGATGATTTTATAAGAAAAGTAAGAAATCCAGAGATTAATGCTGAAGGAATAAGAAGTGCACAAAAAGAATTTAGTCAGCTAAATCTTCCAGCAAAAGAGCAGGAGAGGTTCAAAGAAGCAATAATAAATATTGGAGCAGAGAGAGCTAATGTTTTTAACAGAGGGAAATTAGTTGAAAACATTAAGAATAGTGGTTTATCAGAAGGAGCTAAGCAGAGATTAATTGCAGGAGCTAATATCTCTACTGTAAACAGCTTTGGGCAAGGAGCCTTAGCTGTTGGAACAGTAGGATTATTAGCAGGTGTAGGAATTGGAGCTATTGGCAATAGTTTTAGAACTAAAGAGGGGAAGGAAACTATAGCCTCTGAAAGGTTTAAGCAGGTAGGGAATATAGTTGGGGGAGTAGCAACTGGGGTTAGTGCAGTAGGGGCAGGAATAACAGCATTAGGGGCTGTAAGTCCAGGATTGGCTGCTGGAATGGCTCCTGCTCTGGGAACAGCTCTTCCAATAGTAGCCATTTTAGCTGTCTTAGCAACAATTGTTGGCATTCTACAAAAGATTCAACAGGATCAGAAAGAGAGAGGAGAAGGAGGGAACAAAGCCACTACCTCTCTTTTGTTTGGTTCTAAAGGAACTGCAACATTAAATAAAGAAGGAGAAATTTCTGGTACCACTGCTGAAGATAGGGTAAAACAAGCAGAAAGGGTAATAAAAAGCATTGATAAGATTGGGAATACAGAGATAAGTCAAGGGGAGAAAGAGGGGATCAAGAGAAGGGCAGAAGACATTATTAAGAGAGGGGGAGAAGATCAGACAGTTAAAGAGGTATTAACAAATGATCTTTTGAATCAGATGGGGTTAGGGAAAGAATTAAGGGCTTTAACCATTCTTGAGACAGGAAGTAAGGAGCAAAAAGAAGCCTTAAAGAGGGAGAGTCCAGAATTAACAGATATAGAGACATTAAAGGGGAAAATAGAACCTGCCAAAATGGTTGCTGAAAGAGAAGCTGGGAGAATACTAAAAAGTACAGATAAGAAAGACAGAGAGAGGAGAATTTCTGCTGAGATAGAAGCAGAAGATAGAAAGATTCAAAATAGGCAAGGTTTATTGTTGGTTGAACAAAAGAAAGAAAACCCTAATCAAGAAGTAATTAATCAACTAAATAAAGATATTCAAATAGCTGAGGAGAGGAAAAGTCTTTTAAGAGGAGCACCTGTTGCCCTTACTTTTGCAGATAGAATTAACAAATTCAGGGAAGAGGGGGGTTCTTTTGCTTCTATTAGTGCAGATTTACAAAAAGACATAGAAAAAAATATTGAAGATGTAAGAGAAAAAGGAATTGCCTTTGATAAGGGGGTTAAATCAGGTGATCTTGCTCAAGTTTCTAAAGCAAAGACAGACTTTGACACCTCTATCAACAACCTTATTCAAGGTTTAACAAATCAAGCTAATTTTGATCCTTCTTCTGTGGATTTTGGAAAAGTTTTAGTAGAATTACCTTCAGAAAAAATCCAAGCAAATCCAGAGTTAAGGAGTTTGTTGTCTCAAGGGATTAAACTATCTTCAGAAGCAAAAACAGCATTAAATAATGCAAAACTTACAGTAGATTTAGGAACTGTAGGAGGAAGCAAATTAGAGCAACAAAGTCCTGGAGCATCAGCTGTTACTTCTAATGTAGTAGCAAATAAAGCAAAGGAAGAGGCTGTAAGGATACAAAGAGAAGCAAATGCAATTAGGTCAATAAATCCTGTTTTAGCTACTCAGCTTGATGCTCAAGCCACACAGAAAAGGACAGAAGCATTAGAAGCAGAAACTCAGGGAAGGATGGGCAAGTCCTTACAACCCTTAGTTAATCAGCAAGCAATCCTAAGAGGGGCAAATGCTTTTGCAGATTTAAGTCAACCTCTATTTGAAAGGCTAGGAATTGTAAGTCCTGAAAACACAAATACTAGATTAACAACACAAGAGAATGAATTAGCTCAAGAGAAAATAAAAGCAATAACCCCCTTACAGACACAAATAGAAGCACTAAGGGAAGCAGATAAAAGCAAAGAAATAGCTCTAAAAGGGAATCAGTCACTGGTAAATGATACAGAAAGATTTTTATTAGAGAATATTGATAAGGGGGCTGAAGGAAGTAAAGCCTCAGAGTTATCTGCTTCAATGTTAAAAGGAGGAACACCAAAGATAGCTCCTCCCCCTCAGCTAAAAGAACAAATAGAGAAGGCAGAAGAAAAGGTTCAGTATCAAAAGGGAAAGATCAAGGAAGTATCCCAAACAATGAGGAATTTAATTAAAGCTAAAACTCCTCAAGAGGTTATTGATTCTCTTTCAGGGGATCAAGAATTACAAAAGGATGCAAAAAAGAATTTCTAAAAATAAAACAAAAAACAGGGAGGTTGAAATATTCTGATTATGTAGAAGAAAAAGAGACTGTAGGAAGAGTTAAAGATTCTGTTTTTGAGACTTTAGCAAAAAGGGGAACAGCATATAGGGTGGGATTACAAACAGCTATAGAAGAAAGGGATAGATTAAGAAAAGAGACCCTAGGTTTTGAAGAAGGAGTATCTAGAAATTTAGGATCAAGACAAAGAATCAATCAGTTTAGTATTATGCAAGAATCTCTAGACAAGCAAATAGCTAAACAGAAAGCTCTTCCCCAATCTGCTGAAAGAGACAAAAAAATCAAAGAGTTAGAAGACAAAAAAGTTGAAAACACTCTATCTTTTGCAAAAGATGAAATCAAAACATTAGAAGGAAT
Organism: Cyanobacteria bacterium M5B4; assembly: GCA_002861535.1. Lineage (GTDB taxonomy): Bacteria > Cyanobacteriota > Cyanobacteriia > Pseudanabaenales > Pseudanabaenaceae > M5B4. The sequence continues at coordinate 14,475 of PHFO01000056.1, forward strand.
TGAAAACAAG
>PHFO01000057.1 GCA_002861535.1 Cyanobacteria bacterium M5B4
CTAGGGGATAAACGATAGAGCCTTTGTGTTCACTTGATTAAACTTAAACACCAGTCCAAAATACGATTCCAGCCCCACCAACAATCCGGATCGTTGTATTCTTGCTGACAGACTTTACTGCTGATTAAACCTACATGACCCCCTGCAGATGTCACGCGCAGATCAATAGCAGCATTTCCACTACAGGCAGCTTGCAAATCGGTCACGATCGTGGGGTCAAACATGGGATCATCCTGGGGATAAAGAATTAGGGTAGGCTTGGTCAGATGGGGCAAAAAAGGAAGGGGACTACTGGCTTGATAATATTCTTCCACTGTGCTAAATCCCAAGCGGGGTATGACTAACTCGTGGTCGTAGCCCCAGATCGTGTTAGCCCGATCGATGGCATCCTGAGCAAATTCCCCAGGGTGAGTGTGGTAAAGCTCCCAGGCGAGGGTTTTTAGCTCCTTGGCAATGCGTTGTTCTAACATTCTGCCCCAGGGACTGCGGCACAAGTACTTTAGGGAACGGTTGGCATCTAAATTGGGAGAGATTACGGCTACGCCGGCAATTTCAGGGATAGACTGGGCTTCTTTGGCACCCCACAATGCCAGTTGTCCCCCCAGGGAATAGGCGCTAAAAAATAGGGGGCTGGGACAACCATAGACCATTGCCTGGTGGGCAATATGCACAAAATCTGCCCCTTCAAAAATGCCGTCAGAAGTTAGCGCCGGTGAAAGTAAGCCCGTATTGCCATGGGCGCGCCAATCAAATAAAACTACTGCTAACCCCCGAGCGTAGGCTTTTGCCCCTAACGCCCTGAGATAGCCTTGATTTTCTAAACTGCCAGTGATGCCGTAGGTCGCCACGATCGTGCCCTTAGCATGGGGCGGAATCGCTAACCAGCCAAAAATTGGTACTCCCTGGGCACCGCTAAACACGATCGGGCGGTAGTCTGGCTCTGGAACTGCGATCGTTTTTTGCCACCGCTCACAGGTGACGAGGGCAGTCCAGATGGTCATAGCTAGACCATTTCGTAAAAATCGCGGAGGGGAATAGGTCATTTAAGCAGCACAATACCCCAACGATCGTAGCTCAAGACTCCCAAGATTTACTACATACCTCGACAGGCTCTGGGAGCGACGCCACCTGCGAGTGCAATATTTTCGCTAAACTTCTAAACTAGATAGAGTTTGTTAGTTGGCGCTACAGTTTGACCCTCAATTTGCGATTATGCCTGGTCTTTGGGTTGGGGCTACTTTGTCTGCCTGGTGCTAGTTTTGCCTCTGCTTTGGAGCTAAGACAACAGGGTTTAGAATACCGCGCCCAACAACGCTGGACAGAAGCGATCGATGTCCTCAAACGATCGGTAGCCCTTTCTCCCCAGGAAGTCAGTGGTTACGTCATTTTGGGATGGACGCAACACCTCGCCCGCGACCCCGATGCTTCCCAAACCCTATGGCAGGCACTGCGGTTAGATGCCTGGGCAGCGGAGGCGGCTAATGCTTTGGGCATTGTCTACTTGGTTAGGGGGGAGCTAACCCCGGCAATTTTAGTCCATAGCTGGGCAAGCCTGATTAAACCCCAAAATGAAATCGCTCACTACAATCTGTGCTTAGCTTTCCACCGATCGGGATTACCAGACTGGGCAATCGCCCACGGAGAACGGGCAATGCTTTTAGAACCCTTTAACCCCCACCCGATCGTGGCAGTAGCCCTGGTCTACTGGGATTTGGGGGAGCCAGAAAAAGCGACCAAGTTATACAGCGATGCCCTTGCCCTTGACAGCAATTATCAAAGTGCCAGTTATTTAGATCATTTGGCAGAAGCCGGGTTTAGTCAAGAACAGGTGGCTGTAACAAGGAAAATTCACGATCAACTTTTTCCCTAGATTATCTACCAGGCAGGCGCAGTCCTTCTACAGCATCGCGGAATTTTTCAACGTTAGCAGAAAAATCGATCGGTAATACGGCTACGACATTTTCATGGGGGCGGGGAATAATCACCCAGGATTCTAAAACACCGCCAAAACATTTCTCTGAGGCAATAACCCCTGCATCCATTGCCATTTTTACTTCCGACACATCACCGCGAATCATGACGCAAAATCTGGCACTACCACACCGCAAATAACCCACCAGAGTTACTCTGCCTGCCTTGACCATAGCATCGGCTGCAGCTAGGACTCCAGGGAATCCTTTAGTTTCTAATGCCCCTACTGCCTGTTGACTTGCCATCTTAAAATTTTCTCCTGATCCTAATTAACAAAAGCCTGGACTTTCTCACTGAAATCGATCGGTAACACTTCTACCACATTGTCGGTGGGATGGGGAACAATGTAATGAGTGAGTACCTGACCGCCATAGGCTTCATTCCCTGCCGCAATGCCTGCCGCCATCGCTTGCTTGACCTCTGCCACTGCTCCCCGCACTGATACAAAAAAACGGGCGCTTTCTGCCATCTCAAAAGTAACCAGGGTAACCCTACCTGCCTTGAGCATGGCATCCGCTGCCGCCAAGACCGCCGGAAAACCTTGGGTTTCAATTACGCCTACTGCCAGAGCCATCACTGTAGAAAATACAACGCTGTTATTGTAAATCCCAGGGTCTAGTTTTGATCGTCTTTTATCTACTCAGTAATATTTATGGAGCAAATTAAGAAAGATTATGAAGAGTTTTTTACATTTTTGCCTCTCCTCGCCGCCCTGGTGCGGTATGGTTAGTATAATTCACCTGCCGGACTAGAGCTTATGCGCGTTTTATTAGTCTATCCTCAATTTCCTAAAACTTTCTGGTCCTATGAGAAGGTTTTAGAGTTGGTCGATCGTAAAGTTTTATTGCCACCCTTGGGTCTAGTCACGGTAGCCGCCATTTTGCCCCAGGAGTGGGAGTTTAAGTTAGTCGATCAAAATATCCGACCAGTGCAAGTAGAGGAATGGCAATGGGCAGACCTGGTTATTCTTTCAGCGATGATTGTGCAGAAAGACGATATGCAAGACCTGATCGTCAGAGCACACAACTACGGTAAACCCGTTTTAGTAGGTGGTCCCTATCCCACAGCGCTACCGGAGGAGATGCGCGCAGCAGGAGCAGACTTTTTAGTGTTAGATGAAGGGGAAATTACCTTACCTTTGTTTGTAGAAGCCTGGAAAAAAGGAGAACGATCGGGGGAATATCGATCGGAGGGGGTGAAACCAGATGTAACAAGTACTCCCATTCCTCGTTTTGACTTGTTAGACTTTTCTGCCTATGATTCCATGTCTATTCAATTTTCGCGGGGGTGTCCTTTCCAGTGCGAGTTTTGCGACATAATTGTTTTGTATGGCAGAAAACCACGGACAAAAACACCGGAACAGTTAATTAAGGAGCTAAATTATCTTTATGAATTAGGCTGGCGGCGCAGTATATTCATGGTAGATGATAATTTCATTGGCAATAAACGCAATGTCAAGTTGTTGTTGCCTGTTTTGCAAAAGTGGCAAGAAGAACGCAACTATCCCTTTGCATTTACGACGGAGGCTTCTGTAGATTTAGCTCAGGATCAAGAGCTTTTGGATATGATGGTTGCCTGTCGATTTGAAGCGGTGTTCTTAGGTATTGAAACTCCCGATGCGGACAGTCTTTCTCTGACGAAGAAATATCAAAATACCAGGGATTCTTTGAGTGATGCTGTCGATCAAATTACGGCTAAAGGAATTAGAGTGATGGCAGGTTTTATCATTGGCTTTGATAATGAGGCGCCAGGGGCAGGGCAGAGAATTGTGGAATTTGTAGAAAAAACGGGGATTCCTTCTGCCATGTTTGGTATGTTGCAGGCATTGCCAGGAACGGCTCTATGGTTCCGTTTAGAGAAAGAAGGCAGGCTGCTAAATAATAATGCGGGGGGGAATCAAACCCATTTGATGAATTTTGTGCCGACGCGCCCGATCGAGCAAATTGCCCAGGAGTATGTGGATGCCTTTACCCATTTGTATGAACCCCATGTCTACTTAAAACGCATTTATCGTTATTACTTGAAGATGAATGCTCCTAGCTTGAATATGAAGTTTACTATGCCCGACTTAATAGATTTACGTGCTTTGGCAACAGTGATCTGGCGGCAGGGAGTTAAACGATCGACGCGGTGGTTATTTTGGCAAAATATCTGGGGGATTTTGCGTCATAATCCGGCAGTATTGACTAATTATTTATTATCCTGTGCTCACAATGAGCATTTTTTGTATTATCGTGACATTGTCAAACAACAGATCGAATTTCAGTTGTCTGCTGGGCAAAAAGAGGAGGTGGCAGTTTAGATGGACTTAGAAGCGATCGTGGGCAATCTCCGCCATCCCGATTTTCAATATCGCTTAAAGGCGATAAATTCTCTACAAGGTTATCCTACAGAAGTTGCTCTACCTTTGTTGTTGAATCAAGTCAATGATGAGGAGTTTTTAGTCCGATCGTTTGTAGCTAGGGAATTGGGCAAATATCAAACGCCTGAGTCTTTTGCTGCTCTTTTGCAGTTAATGAAGTTAGATCAGACTCCTAATGTGAGGGCAGAGGCTGCTAATTCTCTGTCTTTATTTGGTAAGGTGAGTGCTTCCCATTTGTTGTTGGCAGTGCATACTGATGATCATTGGTTAGTTAGTGCTTCAATTTTGGCGGCGCTAATTGAATTAGAATGCTGGGATGAGTTATTTGATTGCTGTAAAATTATTATTAACCGCGATGATCAAATTCTCCGAGAAACTGGAATTGGCAGTCTGGCTGCCCTGGCACAAAGCCCTAGAGATAAGGATGCCCTCGCCCTATTAAATAGTCTTAAAGATGACGACAACGCTCGTATTCGTGCCCGTGTAAAGGAAGCTCTAGCTTATTTTAGTGATGAATCCTCTAGTTAGTGTTTGTATCCCTACTTTTAATGGGGAGCTATTTATTAAGGAAACGATCGAGTGTATCTTAAATCAGACTTATCAACCGATCGAGGTGATTATTTCGGATGATAATTCTGGGGATCAAACTTTAGCTATTGCGGAGGAGATGCTGACAGGTTCGGGTCTTCCTTTTCAAATTTGGCGGCACGATCGTTTGGGCTTGGGTCAGAACTGGAACTATTGCGTGAGTAAGGCGCAGGGCAAGTATATTAAATTTTTACTCCAGGACGATCGGATTTATCCTCAATGTATAAAAGAGCTGGTGCAAATATTTGAAAGTAATCCCCACAGAAAAATTGGCATGACCTTTTGTTTAAGGGAAATAAAATATAGTGATGACGCAAGGTTAGAGCCGATTTACCATAATTTAACAGAGGGATGGACAAAATTAGAAACTATCAATTATGGCTACAATCTGTTAAATGACCCCTTGTTGTTAGCCCCGCCCCTCAACAAAATTGGTGAACCGACAAATACATTAATTCTGCGATCGGTGTTCGATCGGGTCGGCAATTTTGATGCAGATTTACAGCAGTTGATTGACTTAGATATGTGGCTCAGAATTATGGGACATTATCAAATAGGTTTTACTCCCCAAGTGTTAGCAGAGTTTAGAGTACATCGGGGGCAATTCAGTCAAATTAACAGTAATTCTGGCAATGCCTGGCTTGATTCTTGGCGTTTATTCTTTAAGATGCTTGGTCATCCTGACTATAATTTTTTGCCAGGAAAGGTTAAGCAATCCTTAGCCCGTCTTTGTTTAGAGGGAATGACAGAGGTCACAGCAGAACTTTACCAATTGCGCACAGAGAATCATCATCTTAATCAAGAAATAATGACTCTAGGACAAAAGAACGCTGATTTAGGTAAGGAAGTAGAAACGATCGGTAAACAACTGCAAGAAGCCCACGATCGTTTGTTAGAAGCACAGTCAGCTTTTTTAAGCCTAGCTGAAACAGAAACAAAACTGCAAGATATTAGTCAGGAATTAGAAAAAGTCTATGGTCTTTATCGGTCTTCTGTGGAGCAGGTGCAATCTCTTTCTAGTCAAATGACAGAAATAAATCAAAATTTGCGCCAAACCCAAGATAACCTCGCCCAAAGTAATAGCCTTGTCGCATCGCAACAGGCAACGATCGATTATCTATCCCAGACCTTGCAAGAAACTGAGGAAAGATTAACTAAAGAAAATGAAGCTATCAGAATCGATCGGGATCAGAAATTAGAAGAGTTAAGTCAAACAAATATCGCTCTTGAGAATGCTCTCACTAGAATTAAAGCTATGGAATCAAGCAAATTTTGGCAACTACGCACTCAATGGATAAGCTTCAAACAGAGGCTAGGTCTGTCAACGGAATAAAGCTGCCCAGAAATTAATCTTAGTGAAAATCCTTTGAGGACTTACGCCAAGCAAAATTGCCCCTCATCCCTCAGAAAGGGAAGTGTATCAATTTTTTCTTGTTCCCTCTCCCTTTTTGGGAGAGGGCGAGGGTGACTGGTCTGCGTAAGTCCTGATTAGCACTACTATAATCCCTATATCTAGTCATCGAACTCAGTTTAATTATGGATAACAAAGAACTAATCTCCCTCTATAAAACTCCTATCCAGCGGCTGATTGATCTGCAAACTGCTCTGCGGTGGCTTTTTAGTTTGACAATGTGGCTCACTCTTGGTAGTTTCTCCCTTTGGCAGATTCGTCAAGAGATTGCTCTTATTTTGGATATTTTTACTTGGTCCGCTGTTCGATCGGTGATTCAATACCGCGCGCTTCCCAGCCTGGGGGTGATGTTTTGCTTGAGCACTACTCTGGCAACTCTGGTGTGGCAAAGTCAGCATATCCTCATGGGTTTTTCTCTCCAGGAACAGTTGGATATGGTGCGATATATCCAAACGATCGAAGCTAAAGGACCAAAGCATCCCCTCTGGCGTTGGATTTTTCCCGATGCTTAATCTAAACCGATCGTTAAAATAATCAATTAAAAATAATAAACAAAAAATGAATAGAAAACAGTCTTCTTTTTCATTCAACCTTCTTCCATTCTGTGAAAGAAAGTAAAAAATAAAGGAGTTACTCCCTTCCCCTTGAAATCTGGACACAGTTTTTGGCAGTTCCAGAACTATCGTTAAACTTTTATCCACCATTTTGGAAAAACTGCGACTTACTTTCCTTCATTTTGGATAGGTTTGTAAAAGCCCTACGAGACTCTGATCGGGTTGGTCAATTCCAGCAAATAAGCCCGCTGCACTAGTTTTGGGTTCTATTTCCCCCCAATAAAGCCAACAACTCCCTGGGGGCAACTGGGTCAGGGTATCCGATCGGTGGGTCAACCATACCAAACAGCGATCGGGGGGACTAACATCGCGGTCATCCATAGTCATGGCAGCAAGAGCTTCATAAACGGCAGTTGTATCCCTTAAAGTTTCTGTAGTTGGCGACCAAAAAGATACCCTTAAGTTTTGTTTGACGGCATAGTTGTAAAGGGAAGCTGTAGCAATAATTGCCTGTTCAAAGGCGGCTTCTTCCCATCCCGATCGGGTATCAAGGGCAATGGTAAATTCTTGCCCCCCTGTGGTGACTTCTAGCTCCCTCACCCTCAGCTCGCCGTAGCGGGCGCTGGTACGCCAGTGGATCAAGCGCATGGGATCGCCCCAGCGGTAGGGACGTAGGTTTTTGGTCAAGCCTTCTGTGGCATTACTAAAGTTTAGGTCTACAGTGTAGGGGCGGGGGCTTTCTTCTACTCCCAACCGATCGAGGAGGGGGCAATAACTCAGAGGCAAAATTAGGGGATAGACGATCGCCGGACGGGGCACCGATCGGGAACGGCGACTGCGAAATAGCCCCAGGGGGCTGGCAGTAATTACATCTAAGCGATCGAGCTGGTAAATGCCCCGTTTGCGAGTGGGGATGCCATAGCGCCAGTACTGCACTTGTCCAGGGGCAAGACTCTCGATCGTGGTTTGGGGCAAAGGCGGATCACTTAAATTAGGGGGCAGGAGATCAACTACCTGAATGAGCACACGACTAACTTTGCCCCGATTTTCTATCCCGACGACAACATCCAAAAAATCCCCCGCACTGACTGGTTCTACCTTAGAGCGACTAAGGCTAATATCTGCTAACGATCGGGGAGGCAGGACAGCCCCCACCAGCAGTAAGCCAATACTGACCCCACTAATAACGTAGAGCCATCCCGATAGAGTATTGGTTGCCGCGGCAAAAAAGAAACCACTCAGCCACATCAACAAACCGCCGCCATACTCCGGAGTACTGAAGTGAAACTCTAGCCACCGCCACAACCTATTCATGGAATATTTGTTAAGGAATGTAACTCAGACTATCACATCCCTTCAGGACTTACGTTGCTTTTTCGGAAACCCTCACCCTAGCCCTCTCCCAAGAAAAAATTGAGGGATGAGGGGAATTTCCCCTTAGCGTAAGTACTGATTCCTTAATAAGTCGGGATAAATTTAAGGGCTTTTTCTGCTTCCGTGAGATCGGATTCGTTCACATCTAAACGATAAATTTGCCCAGTGGGAGTAGCAATTAGTCTGGGCAATTCCGCCAATTCAATTACCTTGAGACTGCGCATATTATAGGTAGTATAGTTAACGGTATCGCTGTCGGTTTTAATATCAATAATGGTCATAGCCTTCATAAGAGGACTATTGCCATTGAGTAACTGCCGTACGCCACTACCTAAAATGCCCATATTCAATAATTCTAGTTTGCCTTTGTGGGCAGGATAATAGGCGTGGTCATGCCCACTGATGTAGGTATGAACGCGGTATTTTTCCATCAATGCTCTTAATTCTTCTGCCCGATCGAGGTACTCTCCCGGAAATTCCCGCCCGTAGGTAATGGCATAGAGGGGTAAATGCCCCACCACAATTCTCACCTTGGCGTTTTGGGCAACGGCGCTAGCTAAACTCTGCTCTGCCCACTCGATCTGTTGGGGATCGACTATATTACCCGTAGCATCCCAGGTGAGGAAAAAGACATCCCCCTGTTGAAAGGAATAATAGAAGGGGAAGTCCCCCCGATCGATGAAATTTAACCCCGTGGGATGACTAGGATCACGCCAGTAGGCTGCAGCCAGGTCACGCTCCGTTTGAAATAAGAAATTGCCACTTAGCCCCCTGGCACTAGAAGCATCATGATTTCCCAAAGTAAAGCCGTAGGGCAGTTTTGCCGCTCTGAGGGGAGCTGCCACATTCCGATCGAAGCCCTCCCACATTGCCTTAATTTCTGGCTCCGTCAAACTGGGATACTGCCCCGCTACCATATCCCCGCTACACAGTACCAGGTCTGGCTCCCATTGGGGGATCAACTCCACCGCCTTTATTACTTCTGGCTCGTAGGTGGTAGAACCATACTGACTGTTGAGGTCACTGATTACCGCAATGCGTACATCTCCTCTAGGAGGAGCGTACATACCTGGGGGGGCGGGGTTCCCCGATCGTTTGGGCACCCCAGGAGAAGGCTCAGTAGCGGGAGATGCACTAGGAACGATCCTTGGCTTTGGGGAAGTAAGGCGGCGGGCGATCGCGGCACCGAGGGCAACGCTACAGCCACTAACTACACTAAAAAAATAAAACGGCGACGATTCATTAAAGCTTACGATCGAGTTCCATGCCATTATCCTTGGCAAAGCGTTCCATGAAGCGGAGAAAGCGCTGGAATTCCGCTTCACCGCGCATCTTATATTCAGCTTCGATGCCCGTAGACTCACCGCCAATAAATTTGGCATTGACCGTGCGGGAAATTAGCTCCCCTTCTTCGTCAATGAGGTATAAACCTGTAATATCTTGACTAGGACCGTTTTCCCCCATGCACTTGGGCTGATTAAATATAAATTTGGCGATACTGAATGCGCCGTCCTTCGATCGGGTAATTTTTACATCGGATACTTCTTCATCAATTCCTCGTACTAGCTGAATCTTTGCTGTCATCAATTCTGATCCTATAAATTTTTTAATATAGTGCCACAACTAAGTTTTGATTGGGGAATCTAAAAGTTTATCTGTACTCAAAGCTAAAAGGGTCTGGCGCTCTGGGGAGACCCATGCCCCTGGTCCAAACTTGACTAACTCTGGACTCTGGGAACGGAGTTCATCGGTGCTACACCTTACCATTTTGCCCACTTCTACCACCGCTAAACCGATCGGGCTGGCGGGACCAGTCACAATTACCACAGGAAACTTGCGTAAGCGACCGGGTTGCCGATAGAGGGGTTCTAAGCCCATCAAGGCAGATAAATCTAGCACCCACAACACTTCTCCCCGCCAGTTAGTTACCCCCATGGTGTAGGGGGGAGTATCGGGGATGGCAGACAACCGATCGGCGGACAGAGACAGCACCTCTAACAATTGCTGAGTGGGAAGCATTACCCGCTGCTCTGGCAGGGATAGGGTCAGGAACTGTTCTGTCATAGTTGTTGTTACTTAATGAGCATTTTGACGGTGCGGACTAATTCCTCCGTATCTACCGGCTTGGCAAGATAGGCGGCAGCCCCCTGCTTCATGCCCCAGAAGCGATCCATTTCGCCGCTCTTAGTGGAGCACAACACCACGGGAATATCTTTGGTATCGGCGTTTTCTTTTAGCTCACGGCACAGTTCAAATCCACTTTCCCCTGGCAACACTACATCCAATACCATTAGGTTGGGTTTCTGTTGGGCTAGCTTGACTTTGGCATCTTCGCTACTGGTGGCGACAATTACGTCGTAACCAGCACTGCGGAGGGTACCCCCAATTACTTCTGCCTGGGTCATAGTGTCTTCTACTACTAAAATTGTGGCCATAGTTTCTTCCTCTGGTTATTTTTTCAAGTATTTTTGAATGATCTGGAGTAGTTTTTCTTCTTCAGGGGGCTTGCTGACGAAGTCGGTAGACCCTGCCAACTTTGCCCTGACCCGATCGACTACACCATCGTGCCCTGTTAGGATCACGATCGGGACTTCCTGGAACTGGGAGGTCTTGCGTAGGAAGGTACACAACTCGTAGCCGTTGGTATTCGGCATTACCAGGTCCAAGAAGATCAGGTCAGGTTTGCTTTGCAAGAGGGTGCTTACCCCCTGGAGGGGGTCTGTAATCACGATCGTTTCATAGCCATGGGGTGTAAGAATAGCTGATATAGTTTGTCCAATTTGGGGGCTATCGTCAATACAGGCAATAACACCTCTTTTGACATCAGGCTTAGTTTTAGTCAAAAAGGGCAGGGAAATATCAGGAACTTCACGAAACTCTACAATCCCGTCTAAGACTAGAGGCAGGAGGGAACGCATCACCGAAATCATGGATTTCTGCATTAAAAAAGACAAGTCCCATAGGGTATTTTTGCCGGTGATCAATTTGTCTAAGTTTTGGTAAGAACCGGTGCCCAATACCTGCCTGAAACGCCCCTTATCTACCACTACGGGGGCTAGTTCAAAACTAAATCCAGGGATCATATTTTGGACGTGGGACAACCCCGCTTCCTGCCATTTGGTGCGGGCGGTGCTGATATTTTGTAATACTTGGTCTCCAGAAATAACCACAAGGGGACGGAAGCTATTTTCCCGCTCTTCCCATAGAGTTTCCATGGTCCTTTGATCGGCGATCGTTAAAAATACTTCCCTAATTGAAGACTGGATCACCTGTTTCGCCTGATCGGAGCTAATTTTGTTTTCGATAACTGCCCTAGTCAAAACGTCTATTTCCCAGGGAGATTGTAAGTTGGTAATAGAATCAAACCATTCTCGACTAAGTTTGTTAATATCGCAGTACTGGCGCACCGCTCGAATCCAGCGGCGGGCGCGGTGCATACCGCCTGTAGCGTAGGTCAATCGTCCCAGATAGATATAGAGTTCCCAATCAGGATAATCGGGTTTTTCGTGTTTTACCTTCAACAATCCCGACACATTTTCTGTTTGGAGGAGACGTAAATCACTGGCTACCTTCGTTTGACTTAAGTCAGCGTTCATGTTTGGGACGGTTGGACTTATTAACTAGGGTTTATCTTACCATGAATCTCTAGTCAGTTTTGCCAAGGTCGTTAGTCTTTTGCGCAAATCTGCCGATTTTATCAACTTAGATGGTGGGATTGCCGATGGGGTACAATTACGCTGGTTATTAGCGTCTGGGAGGATTATTTTGCGACACCTCTGGTTGGTTTTGGTGAGTATCCTGTGGAGCATGGGTCTGGGGGCACAAACCCTGACCACTCCCGATGACATCGATCGGGATAACTTAGGTACTCCCCCTCCGGTGACTTCTTTGCCCATTAACACCCTAGAAGCGATCGCCATGCGGCAGGAATTACAAGACTTGATTGGCAGGGTGGAAAGTGCTCTGATTACCGCCAAAAACAATAATGAAAATACGATGGTGGCGGAGGCAAAAGCCTTCTTAAAACAAATGCCTTCCCTCATTGCCCAGGGCAAAGATGTGCAGGTGCGTAGCCAATGGGAACAATTACGCCAAAATCTCTGGCGGGCTTACCCTACGGATTCCCTGGCTTCTCTGCCGGAAATTCGGGCAATTTGGCTCGATCGGGGCACGATCGTGGCGGCGAAGTCGGCAGAAGGCTTAAAAGTGATCTTCGATCGGATGGCTGCTGCGGGGGTAAATACGGTCTTTATCGAAGCGGTGAATGCGGGCTATCCCATCTATCCCAGCAGTGTGGCACCGGAGCAAAACCCTTTAACTAAGGGCTGGGACCCCCTGGCAGCAGCAGTGAAGCTAGCCCGCGAACGCAAGATGGAAATTCATGCGTGGGTGTGGGTATTCGGCGCGGGGAATCGTCGCCATAACGCGATCGTGGGGAAAGATGCCAATTATCCTGGTCCAATTCTCAGTCAGTATCCCCAATGGGCAGACCAAAACATTAGGGGGGGGATTTTCCCGCCGGAGAACAAGCCCTTTCTCGATCCCGCTAATCCCCAGGTACAAGATTATTTGCTCCGCCTCTATCGGGAAATTTTGACCCGCTATGATGTGGATGGCTTACACCTAGACTATATCCGCTATCCCCGTCAGAGTGGCTGGCACAGTGCTGGTTACGGCGAGTCTTCCCGATCGGGTTTTAAGCAACTAACGGGGGTAGACCCCGTCCAAATTACCCCCAACGATCGGTCTTTGTGGTGGTTGTGGACCCAGTATCGTTCTGAGCAGGTGAATCAATTTGTGGCAAGGGTAGCGCAGGAGCTAAGACCCCTCCGCCCCCGTCTCGTTATTTCCGCCGCCGTTTTTCCTTGGAAGCCCGTCGATCGGTTAAATCGGATTCAGCAAAATTGGGAGACCTGGGTAGCAGAGGGGCAAGTGGATTGGTTAATCCCCATGACCTACGCTCCCGAAACCAGTCGTTTTTTACAGGAGAAAGTCCAACCCGCTCTTAACAGTATGGGATCATCTCCTGGGTTATTTTTACCCGGAGTATTGATTAAAAATGTGACAGAGGGAGAACTATTAGACCAACTGCAAGCGGTACGCGACCTGCCAGCAGGGGGCTTTTCGTTATTTGCTGCCGAACATCTCAACCTCAAACACGAAGAGTTGCTCAAGCATACCCGATCGACACCGGAAGCCAAAATTTTGCCCCATCGTAGCCCCTTCCAGGCGGCAGTGATTCGCTATGAGTTTCTCCTGAAAGAGTGGGAACCATTTCTCCGTGGTGACAAGCTTTGGTTGAGGGGTAATACCCTCCAAGAGATGCGTTCTAAAACGAAATCGCTCCAAAGCGCCCTTATCTCTTTGCAAAACAATCCCACCGATCGGGAGTATCAAATTGCCATTACTGCCCTCAAGGAATTCAGCCAAAATCTTCCCAAGTGGCTCCGGCTTGAATCCTTAGAACATCCCTACCGCGTCAATACCTGGGTAAATCGATTGACAGCGATCGAGCGGATTATGCAATACGGAGAACGCACTTTAATTGCTAACAGGAAGGAAGGTATAAGAGCCGCCCAGACCGATCGGTAGCTAAAAACGTGCTAATATAAAAGACCGCGGGTGACTGGCGCAACGGTAGCGCATCGGACTCTTAATCCGCTGGCTCTGGGTTCGAATCCCAGGTCACCCATGCTTTTTAGCCCCTCTAATTTATCCATCAACGTTGCTTTTTCTGGAACCCTCTCCCAAATGGGCGAGGGGAATTTTTCCTTAGCGTAAGTCCTAATAAAAGAGGAAGGTGATATGACGCTTCTGTATTTGGTTACCTATGATATTACCCGATCTCGTCTCATACGCTGGGACAGGTGGTGATTTTAGGGAATGTGCCTCTGTATGAACCACCTAATTCTTATATAGTTTGATTTTGTATCAACAGCTCGCGAGCCTCAAGCAAATTGCCCGCAAATGTACTTTTTTGGTTTTGAGCCTCGATGCCTATCTGGGAGCGGGTTTCAGGTCTGTTTTCCCTAATGGCTAAGCCCTGAAATGGTACTTTTTGATCTGACCCTCGCAAATGGTCTCTAGACACAAGTGCTGGTAAGGATGCTAGAATGGTGCGGTCTCCCACTCGTGGGGGACGCGATCGATTGGAAACTTG
>PHFO01000058.1 GCA_002861535.1 Cyanobacteria bacterium M5B4
TATATGCGATAATGGCGGCGGCTGCATCGGTTTTGCTTTGGCGCGGGAGCGCAACCGTCGCGCCTGTGCGGGTGAAGATCGTCATGGCTACATCGGGCTGCCCCATCGTCACGCGGCATCGTTGGCGATAATCATATCGAGATTCTTACGCTGCAACTTGCCGAGCGCGTGGGTTTCGATGTCTTCTGTTTCAGCGGCAAAGCCAATCCGTACCAGATCGGTGCGGTCGTGCAACTCAGCCAGAATATCAGGATTCCTGATGAGTTGCAAGGTAAGGCTGTCACGCCCACTCTTTTTGATCTTCTGTGCTGCCACCGTTGCTGGGCGGAAATCGGCCACAGCCGCATTCATAAGCAACATATCCGCCTGCTGACACGCCGCCATAACGGCATCGCGTAAACTCAAGGCACTCTCGACGGACACTAGCTCTAGACCGGCGGGGCGGGCAGTGCCACCGGAGTCGAGATCAGGGTAACATGTGCGCCTGCGTCGCGGGCGGCTTCGGCGAGGGCATAGCCCATTTGCCCCGATGAACGGTTGCCCAGATAGCGGATCGGGTCAATCGCCTCACGGGTTCCGCCGGCCGTCACCACCACCCGTCGCCCGCGCAGGCTCCCGCTCTGCTGGCCCAACAGCGCACGGATTTCACCCTCAAGTAGCGGCGGCTCTGGCAGTCGCCCTTTGCCTTCCATCGGCTCAGCCATTTTGCCGATTTCCGGTTCAAGCACTATGATACCACGTTGGCGCAAAGTCGCAATATTGGCTTGGGTGGCTGCTGCCGCATACATCTGCACATTCATGGCAGGGGCACACAAGATCGGGGCGGTGCTGGCGAGCACGGTGGTGGTGAGCAGATCATCGGCCAAGCCAGCGGCGAGGCGGGCGAGGGTGTGGGCTGTGGCCGGAGCAATCACGATCAGATCGGCGTGCATGCCAAGCGCAACGTGGCCCACCACGTTATCTTCCGGCAACGCCCACATGTCGGTCAATACAGGGCGGCCCGTGAGGGCTTGGAACGTCGCGGCACCGACAAACCGCTCAGCGGCTTCGGTCAGAATCACATCCACCACTGCACCAGCGAGGGTCAGGTTGCGGGCGAGTTGGGCGACTTTATAGGCGGCGATGCTGCCACACACGCCTAGCACAATGTGTTTGCCACGCAGGATCGGCATACTTCTTCCTACTGATGGGTGATTCGAGCTGCCAACCCATCATGCCCATCACGTTGGGCAGTTCATCTCTAGCGTTATTCTATCCGAGAGGCGGGCTTGCGTCAATGTGCGAATGTACTGTTGTTATTCGGTGAGGTTATACAGCATAAGGTGGGGTGTCTGATGGGGGTCGAACCCACAGCCTCCTGATCCACAGTCAGGCGCTCTAACCTTTGAGCTACAGACACCGCGCAACGTCTTCCATTATAGGGCACGCCCCGCTCGCTTGTCAACCTTGCATCACGCTCTAGATCAAGTATAATTGCAGGCTGATAAACATGTATTCAGCATGATCGCAAGGTGATAAGGTTATTGCTATGTCGAAAACATCTACCCACGCCAGCGCACGCCCCACTCGCGGCGGGGGATTACTGGAGCCGCTGCTAGCAAATATGCGTGCATCCAAAGCGAATCAGTTGATCCCGCAGCACTTGCGGCAGGGGCGTATCCTCGATATTGGTTGTGGCTCGTTTCCGTATTTCCTCTCGCACACCTACTTCAAAGAGAAGTTTGCAATTGAGCGCGACCGTCCCGATAGCATTCCGGATGGCATTCAGTGGCATGAGGTAGACCTGAACAATACCCCGCGCTTGCCTTTCGAGGAGGGCTTTTTCAGCGTCGTCACGATGCTTGCTGTGGTTGAGCATCTCGACCCGCCGAGTATGGCGGTAACCTTCAAGGAGATTTACCGCGTGTTGCAACCGGGTGGGGTGGTGGTGCTGACTACGCCCTCATCGTGGGCTGATCCGGTCCTCAAGATTATGGCTCGGGTCAAGCTGGTCAGTGCAGAGGAGATTGACGAACACGCCTACGCCTACACGCTGCCGCTACTCGGCTGGTATTTCGGGCAGGCGGGCTTTGCCATGAACAAGGTGCGCTTCGGCTACTTCGAGGCAATGATGAATATGTGGGCTGTGGCCGAGCGGTGACGTGTAAGGTGTCAGGTATCGGGTGACCGGTGTCAGGCTCTGGGCAGGTGTTGGGTAGCGGGGGCAGGTGTAGCCCCCGATGTATTGCTCTCGTTCACACTGGGCATGCAGCACCCGATACCAGCCGCCTAGCCCCTGACACCCAACACCTGACACCTCACCCCTACACCAACTGGATGGACGGCAATTCCACCAATGGGCGGCGGATCGGTTCAGTGGGAGCCAGCACCTCAGCCGTGCCGACGGTCGTCACCTCACCCGCTTGATTAACACACTGGCAATCGAAGATCAGCCGCTGCTTTTCATCATTCTTCTCCGTCACCGTAATCGTCACTGTGATCGTATCGCCGATGTATACCGGACGGCGGAAGCGCACGGTCTGGCTAATGAAGATCGTGCCCGGCCCCGGCAGCTGCATGCCAAGCAGAGCGGAGATCAACGCGCCGCTGATCATGCCGTGGGCGATGCGCCGCTTGAACATCGAGCCTTCGGCATACTCCTGATCGAAGTGGGCTGGGTTGCGATCTCCAGACAGAATCCCGAAGATCGTAATATCTTCTTCCGTGATCGTGCGGGTTAGGCTAGCACTATCGCCAATGTTGATCTGGTCATACGTGCGATTCTCAATGTACTCCATGCGTTTCCTCCTCGCTGATACATCGCTTGTGCGGTTTTCCCACGAACACCTAGCACCTGATACCTGTCACCTAGCACCTGCCAATCACCCCTACGCCCGCTGCGCGAAGGCTTGTACGCCCGTAATCTCGCGCCCGACAATCAAGGCTTGGATGGTATCGGTGCCCTCGTAGCTGTACAGCCCTTCAATATCGGCGAAGTGCCGGGCAACATGATATTCAAGGAGCACCCCGTTGCCGCCGAGCATATCCCGCGCTTCGGCGGCAATCCAGCGGGCTTTAGCGGCATTGTTCATCTTGGCCAGCGAGGCCATCGCTGGGGTAAGCTGATCGGCGGCGGCTAGCTGGCTCAGGCGCAGGCAGAGCAACTGCATACTGGTAATCTCGGCCAGCATCTTGGCCAGCTTGACTTGGATCAGCTGGTAGTGGGCCAGCGTTTTGCCAAATTGGGTGCGCTGCTGCACATACGCTACCGCCGCCTCGTAGCAGGCCAGCGCGTGGCCGAGAGCCTCCCACGCAATCCCCACCCGCGCACTGGTCAAGACGCGGCTGGTATCCTTGAAGCTGTGCGAAGCGGCAAGGCGATGCTCGCGGGGCACGCGCACATCGCGCAGAATGATATGCGCTTGACTCAGCGCACGTCCGGCGATCTTGCCGGTGATTGGTTGGGCATCGAAGCCGGGCGTACCCTTCTCCACCACAAAGCCGCCCACATTGCCATCGTCGTCACGCGCCCACACAATCGTCAGATCGGCGAAGTGGGCCGCCCCAACCCAACGTTTCGCCCCGTTCAGCACATAGGCTTGTCCATCCCGCGTAGCTCGCGTTTCGAGCATCACCGCATCCGAACCGTGATCGGGTTCGGTCAGTGCAAACGCTCCGATAGTGTTCAGTTGCACCAGATCAGGGAGCCAATGCTGCTGCTGTTCGGGCGAGCCGAGGGTCGCAATCGAATTGATCGCTAGCCCAGTCTGGACGGCATGCAGCGTACTCATGCTCCCGTCGCCGCGAGCCAGTTCCATACTCACCAAGCCCGCCGCAATGTGGCTCAGAGCCGGTGCGCCATAGCCTGTCAGTGTGCCGCCGGTGATGCCGGTGGCGGCGAGGGCGGGCAGTAGCGCAAAGGGGAACTCGGCCCGCTCCCAATAGGCGTTAATCACGGGGAGCACATGCTGCTCCGAGAAGTTCCGCACTCTGTCGCGCACGGCCCGCTCCGCATCGGTGAGGAGCGCATCGAGTAGATACAGATCGGGCGTAGGAACTAGTCGAGTATCGAGCATGGGCCATGCCTCCTGTGTCAGCTTGCTTACATATTTCGCTTCAGCGCACTCTGAAACGATCCATACGCTAGCCCCACGCCGCCGATAGCCAAGCTAAGCACCACCACCGCACTGAGCAGCAGCGGGAGCGTAGCGGGTGTGCCAAACGCAAGCGCACGGGTGGCATCAATCAAGTAGGTGGTGGGATTAAACAGCACCACCACCTGCATCCATGAGGGCAACACATCAAGCGGGTAGAGCGCGTTCGAGGCAAACAAGATCGGCAGATTGAACAGAAAAATCATGCCGTGATAACCCATGATGCTGCGCGACTGGGCGGCAATTGCAAGGGCTAGCCCACTGAAGCCCAGCGCAAATAACGCCACGAGCACCAATGCCGCGAGCCAGCCTGCCGGATTGCCGGCCAGCCGTGCGCCCATCAGCAAGCCGACGAGCAGCATCAGCAGAGCTTGGAAGAGAGCTTTCGTGGCTGTGCTTGCAGCATTGCCAAGCAGGATGCTCAGGCGCGGTATGGGCGCAACCAGATACTCTTTGGTGATCCCGCGCAGCCGCTCATCGAGCAGGATCAGCCCGCCCCCAACCGCACCGCCAAGCGCACTGAGCGCGATGATGCCGGGTAGCATATAGGACATATAATCGTTGCCGCCGACATCGCCCACCAAGCCGCGCATGCCTACCCCAAACAGCACCACCCACATCACCGATTGCAAGGCCAAGCCCATTGCCTCTTCAGTGCTGCGGCTGAATTTGTGCATATGCTTGGCCCAGATTACATAGGTTGCGTACATTGCCTCTGCCTTCGTCTAGGTAGCCATGTGGCTACGCATCCCGCAGCCCCCGCCCCGTATAATGCAGGAACGCATCACCGAGCGTCGGCCGCGCAATGCTAATATCATCTACGCGCATGCCATTGCTGCCCGCCATTTGCACCACATCGAGCAAACGGCGGGTGCTGTTATCTACATAAATCTGGATTGCGCCCTGCTGCTGATCCTGATCCACCCGCAATACAAACGGCATGGTGGTGATGGTTTTGATGAAGTGGGCCGTATCGCCGGAGCCTTGCACGCGGATCAATTCCGTGCCGAGGCTGGCAACCAGTCCAGCGGGTGTACCCTCGGCCACCATAGTGCCGTGATCAATGATGCCGACGCGGTGGGCAAGGGCTTCGGCTTCTTCCATGTAGTGCGTGGTCAGCAGTACTGTCAAGTTGTGTTCCCGGTTCAGGGTGCGGATGTAGTCCCAGATACCCACACGGTTCTGCGGGTCTAGCCCTTGCGTTGGCTCATCCAGAAACAGAATCTCAGGATTGGTCATCAGTCCCCGCGCCAATTCAAGGCGACGCTTCATGCCGCCGGAATAGGTCTTAATATCCCGATCTATGGCATCCTCAAGCTGCACCAGTGTCACCAATTCACTGATCCGGCGGGTGCGTTCGGCTTTGCCCAAGCGGTAGAGTTGCCCGTGAATATCCAGCACTTGTCGCCCAGTCAAATCACGGTCAAGCACAATCTCTTGGAACGTCACCCCGATCCGGCGGCGCACCTCGTGGGCTTGCTGTACTACGTCAAAGCCAGCCACTCGCGCCGTGCCACTGCTCGGTGGGAGCAGCGTGGTGAGAATGCTCAGGGTGGTGGTTTTGCCTGCGCCGTTGGGCCCCAGTAGGGCGTAGATCTGCTGTGGCTCAACCTGTAACGAGAGATCGCTGAGGGCGGTGGTTTCCTTGTAGTGTTTGCCCAAGTTATGCGCTTCAATCGCCAGCGTTGTCATAATGTGGGTATCCCCTCCAGACGTGTGTTCGACTTGTGTTCCATGAGCATGGGCCGTTAATCCGGTTCGAGTATGAGCCAATCAATGTCGAGCCACTGGGCGGCGGGAGTATCCAACAAGCCCCATCCAAACCGCCCGCGTGGCTCAATGATGGCGTATTGGTTGTCGATCCAGAGCACGCAGCAGAGTGGTCCGCGTGGGGCGGGCGCGTGCAATACGGGCTGCCCATTGACGAAGAACGTTACCGCGTGTGGCTGCCAGTCTATTGTATAGATGTGCCATTGGGCCATATCTACCGCAGGTAGGGCTTGCTCTTGCACCTGCACGGCCGCCTGCACCCGCCGCCAGAGCGGGGCGTACAGCGGTGGCAGATTAAGCAAGGGCACAACGAGTGGCGCGAGGGGCAGCCACGCCAACGCCTGCGGGGTGGCTGCATCAATCACGGCGGCTTTCCAGCCGTGCCCCGCCGTGCCCAGTGCAAGCGGCATATTCCCGTGCGACGACATAAAGAAGAACCACGCCGCACGCGGCAGGCGCGGAAGAGTACGCGGCATAAGCGGCGCATTCCAGAAGCCGAAGCCCGCGGTACCACGTAACTGAGCGGCAGGCTGCGAGAAGCGAGCCCGCAGGCTCAGGCGCACCGGTGCTTGCCAGCGTAGCCCGCGCTCTGGGCCGTATATGTCATCAAGCTGGGCATCGCTGTAGTGCTGGCGGGTGGCTCCGCTCACTGCGAGCCGCAGCCCGTTCAGTCCTGTGGTAATCTGCCCGCACCCCACGGCAATCTGCCGCCACACCGCCGATGGGCCGACCCGAAAGTTGTCGTAGATTGGTTCTCTGATCTCCATCGCTTTGCATTGTACCACGCGATTGGCCCGCCTCGTATCCAGACGGGTATGGCACGGACAGGACCTGTCGCTACGCATCTGGCTCTGGTGAGGGCACAAAACGCACCAACACGGCCGTGACGTTATCTTCACCGCCAGCACTATTCGCAGCATCAATCAAGGCGTGGGTAGCCGTGTCTACATCGCCAATGCGGTTCAGAAGAGCTGTCATCTCCGGATCGTGGGTCATCTCCCATAGTCCATCCGAGCAGAGCAGCAGGAGATCATCGGGGCGCAGCTGTTCGTGGAAAATGTCCACCTCGATGTCGAGTTGATCGCCGAGTGAGCGCAACACGGCGTTGCGCTGCGGGTGGGTGTAAATATCTTGCTCGGTGATCTGCCCAATCTCAACAAGGCGCATCACCAGTGAGTGATCTTGCGTGATGCGGCGCAGCACCCCATCGCGCATCAGGTAGGCGCGGCTATCGCCGACATTGGCAATCGTTGCCCGATCTCCCACCACCAGAGCCATCGTGATCGTCGTACCCATATCGTTGCCGCGCCGATTGCCTTCGCGCCGCACGGCTTCATTGGCACGGAGCACCGCCCGTGTCAGCAGATCAGCGGCGGCTTGGGGATCGTAGGTATGCTCGCCGTCAAGCAGGGTCGCAAAGTAATCCTGCATAATGACCGTAGCCGCGTGCTGCACCGCGAGGCGGCTGGCCACCTCGCCTGCCGCGTGCCCGCCCATGCCATCGGCGACAATGAACACGCCAACGGGCAGATTGACCGAGCTGCTATTCACCACGAGGCTGAGGTGCAGGCAGCTATCTTCGTTATGGTCGCGGATTACGCCGCGGTGCGAAGCCGCTGCAATCTGCTGCAAGAGCGGGCTAGGCACGCGCAGGGCGTGCAGCAGTTGTTCCAGTGCGGCTAGCACATCCGCTGCACTGGTCAATTCCTGCGTGCGAATCTGGCGCAGGATCATCGCTAGGGTGCCCTGCTGCTCCTGCTCAATCAAAGCACTTGCGGCGGTATCATCAAGGCGGCGCGTGGTGCGCGGGGTGCTAGTGAGGGCTTCGAGCAATACGCCTAGCTCGTGCAGATCACGCTGCTGGCTGTGTGCGGCGGCGGTAGGATCACTGGCATCGCCTGCATGCAGCCCGGTGGCCCGGCGCAAGCGGATGTGGTTATCCACGCCCTGTACAACATCATCGGGGCTGACTGGGCCAAGATACAGCCCGGCTTGGTGCAGTTCGTGCAGCAGGCGGGCGAGCTGCACCCCGATGGCGAGGGCGGTTGGCTCATCGAGCGGCAGCGATAGGGGCAAGCCCGTATCGTGGTAGAAGATGACCAGCACGTGCCCTTGAGCATCCTCTGGCTCAACGACATCCCACAGTTCCGGCAGCACCTCACACGCCAAGATCGGCGAGTCGGCTTCCAGCGTTGCAAGCAGGGCTTCGCCGCTTAGGTCAGCCTGCTCGCCATACCACGCCCGATAGGTACGCACCTCAAGCGCGGCTCCGCAGTTGGTGCAATAGGCTTCGCCCGCGAGGTTGTCGGTCGAGAGGCACTGCCAGCAGCGTTGCCACGGTTCGAGGTCGCGCACCGTAACAATACCGTTTGGCTCTGCACCTGCTTCCAGCGGTGGGAGCAGTTCATAGCGTGTCCCCACCCATAGTGGCTGATTGGCGGGCAACGCGGCTTCTGGGGCTGCTGCTTGTGGTGTTCCGGCTGGTTTTTGATCCATCGTATCACTCTCCTCTGTGTCACGCTGCTCTAGCGGTTGATCAACTCGGTACAGGTCGCTCGGTGTGGTAGGTATGGAGTTCGATTGGGCTTCTGCATTGACAACAAGTAGGTCTCGTATGAGTGGGGCCGCACAGTGCCGACAAAACCGTGCCCCAACTCGATTCAGGTTGCCGCACTGTGGACATTCTACCGCAAGTGTCATCGCCGTTGTATCTCACTTGGTGCTATGCCGTTCCAGTCGCAGTAAGTTGAGCCAGCACCACGCCAATGTTGTCGCTGCCACCCTGTGCGTTGGCCGCCGCAATACACGCCTGACAGCGTGCTGCAAGGGGCTGGGCCGTGAGTACCAGTTCGGCAAGCTGGTGATCCTCAACGTGGATGGGCAAGCCATCGCTACAGAGCAAGACCAGATCGCCGTGGCTGAGGGCGTGGCTCTGGGTGTCTACCTCGATCTGGGCTTGCCCGCCGAGTGCCCGATAAATGATGTTGCGCTGCGGATGGGTGCGGGCGGCTTCAGGCGTAAGCTGGCCAATATCCACTAGCCGCGCCACAAGGCTATGGTCTACTGTAAGCTGTACAATCTGGGCGGGCGGGCGGGTATGGGCGGGCTGGAGTTCATCGGCAATGCCCGCTCGATTGCACAGGTAGGCGCGGCTATCGCCCACATGGGCAAGGTGCAGGCGTTGCCCAATGAGCACCGCCACGGTGAGTGTGGTGCCCATACCGGCATAGCGGGCATCGGACTGAGCCATCTGGTAGACTTGGGTATTGGCGGATTGCACCGCAGTGCGGAGTGCGGCCTGCCACGCCGTATCAGTGGGCGGGATGCTCTGCGTCATATGGACGAGCAGTTCCGCCCGAACCGTGCCCGCCGCCAGCGTACTCGCCGTTTCGCCGGCTTGCCCGCCGCCCATGCCATCCGCCACGATAAGCAGGGTTAGTGTATCGCCATGCAGTGTGGTCAGGTGTTCGGCTTGGACTACATCTTGGTTGACAGTGCGCCGCCGCCCAGCATCGGTACAGGCGGCAATGCTAACCTGCACGGCGTTTGGGGGGCGGCGGCGAGCGGCAGGCGCAAGGGCGGCCCCACACACCCGGCAGAAGCGGGCTTCCTCGCGGTTGCCTGCGCCACACCGTGCACAGTGCTGTGGGTAGCGGCGCACCTGCGGCAGGCGCGTGGTAATTTTGACGACATCGCGCCCCTGTGCCAATTGCTGCGAGAGGCTGGCGAGGATCTGGGACAGCTGCTGGATCGCTTCGGCGGCATTCTGGCGCGTCAAGGCATCGGTGTGGTGCAACTGCTGCTGCCACCACGCCATACTGGCCACCACAAGGCTCTGGAGGCTTTCAAGGCTGACACTCTCAGCATCCACGCGGACCCGCCGCCCGCCAGAGACGTGAATGCCATCGTGCGGCTGGAGCGGGGCCGCAACCGACATGCCACATACCGTACAGACCGTCCCCGTCCCGCCGGCCGCAAGCGGACGCTGACAGAGGCTGCAAATTGGTGGTGCGTTTGGTTGCATAGGCATGGCGTATCGTTGGCTTGGCTGCTGCAACTGCCGCGATGGCAGTTTCCTAGCGTAATTATAGCACACCGTGTTGGGGTGCGTATTTGCCACTTGACGAGACACGAATAAAAAATGTATAATATGAAAAAATCTTTGACTGTTGATTCTCAATGATGATCACTTCCACCCAGTACTTGAGAGATGATTGCATAGCGAGTAAGGTACTGCCATGTCACTTGGACAAAAGATTGCAAAGCTGCGCCAAGAGCGCGGGCTAACGCTCCAAGAAGTCTCTGATGGTTCAGGGTTAACCCCGTCCTTTCTCAGCCGCCTTGAGCGCGATAAAGTCAATATTTCGGTGGCCAATTTGCGTAAACTTGCCTTGTTTTTCAATGTGCAAATGACGCACTTCTTTGAAGGTGAAGATAGCCAACAGGCCGGGCAGGTGGTGCGCCCCTCAGAACGGATCAAGCTCAGCCTCGATGACTCACCCGTGCAGGTGTATGCGCTCCTCCCTGCAAATGGTGATATGGATGCTCGCCTGATTGAGGCGTTGCCGGGCAGTGGGCAGCAGGGCTTCTCCAGTCGCGGGCATCAGATGGTATACTTAATGCAGGGCACGTTGCGCTATTTGCTCGGTGAGGAAGAATATGTCTTGCATGCGGGCGATACCCTCTACTATACTGATGAAATGGCCCTAAACTGGGAGAACATTGGCGAACAGCCGGCCCACCTGTTGACGATTATCTCGAATAATGGACGCGATGAACGCTGAGACGGAACCTACCCAACCCGACCAACCGACACCCCCGACCCCGCCAAGCGCGGCGGGAGGGGCATCGCCTGCTGCGCCCCCCGCCGCGCCTGCATCCAGCCAGCCCGATCTGCCTGAGCGTACCCTGACCGAGACGCTCCGCACCGAGATTCCATGGCGGCGGCTGCTGCGCTGGGGCATGGTGGCGGCGGCTCTTTACCTGATCGGTACACTGTTTGTGCAGGCGGGCAATGCTTTGACTCCGTTCATCTTTGGGGTGGTCATCGCCTACTTAGTGCTCCCGATTGTGAATCGGCTCAGCACCCTGATGCCGCGTTGGGGGGCCATTCTGCTGGTGTATCTGGTGGGCATTGCCTTAACTGTCCTCTCGTTCACCTTCTTGATCCCACCCCTCCTTGAGCAGACGCGCAATGCGTTTGTGCAGATTCGCCTGCCGAGCTTGCTGGAACTGGAAGCGCAAGCTCTCGCATTTTTTGAACTCTACAGCCAGTACATTCCGCCGGAGTTCCAGCGTGAGATTGAAACTACGCTCAACAACGTGTTGAACACCATTCAGAATAATCTGACTTCGCTCGTGCAGCAGGGGGGCGGCTTTCTGTTCACACAGGTGCAGCAGGTCTTTAATACGCTGGCATTCTTACTCGGTTTCATCATTATCCCGTTCTGGCTCTTCTATGTGCTGTATGACCAGCAGGCGGGGCTAGATGGACTCAACGGCCTGATCCATCCGG
Source organism: Cyanobacteria bacterium M5B4 (assembly GCA_002861535.1). GTDB lineage: Bacteria > Cyanobacteriota > Cyanobacteriia > Pseudanabaenales > Pseudanabaenaceae > M5B4. Next base: position 11,419 of record PHFO01000058.1, read on the forward strand.
CAGCCCGCAAGGATTTTTGGGCTATTCTAACGATTACGGACCGCATTTTCAGCAACTACATTCGCGGGCAGCTGTTTCTCGGCTTTGTGGTTGGGCTGGCTTCGTTTGTCGGCTTGACTGTCTTGAACATGTTTGGCTTCGAAATCCCCTACACGCTGCTGCTGGCGGTGATCGCGGGCTTCACCGAACTGATCCCACTGATAGGCCCCGTGCTGGGCGCAATTCCGGCGGTGATTGTTGCGCTCCTCTCTGACTCGCCGACTGCTGCGCTTGCCGTGCTTGCGCTCTACGTTGTGATCCAGCAGCTTGAGGCACAGCTGCTGATCCCGCGTATCATTGGCGAGAGTGTGGGCATCCATCCTGCTGTCTTGATGGTGGTGTTGGTGATTGCAGGCCAGTCAGCAGGCTTGCTCGGCGTAATCCTTGCTGCACCGCTTGCCGCCATTGCGCGGGATATTTTCCGCTACATCTACGGGCGTTTGGGTGATCCACCGCTGCCAGCAGGACAGTTGCCAGAGGGCTATGAGGATCAGCCCTCGGCCACCGTTATGGTCATTGAATGTGAAGTTACACGGGATGCCCAAAAACAGTCATCGCCCGAAGCCTGAGCAACACCCCGATGCTGCACCTGCACTACACCCCCACCCCGCTTGAGCTAACCCGGCTCACCACCGCACAGGTTGCCTATGCGCTGCTGACGATTCAGATTGATACCCAGCTAGCTGCACCCACGACCGCGCCGGATGCGTGTGCGTGGGTGTTTCTGGTGGATGCGAGCCACTCGATGCAGATTCCGATTGTCACGGATGCGGTGTTTCGAGAGCTAGCCCGCAGCGGCACGGTGCATGAGACGCTGGTAGATGGGGTGGCGGTGTGGCAGTTCAGTGGAGCCGTGCCGGAACATATCCGTGCGGCTAGCCCCACCGCGTTACGCTATGTGTATGATGCGTTGCACAGCATTGTTGAGCATCTGCGTGGGCAGGATCAGTTTGCGTTGGTGGCGTGCGCCGAACGGGCTGAACTGCTTGTGCCCCTGCACACTGGCCGCGAACGGGAGCAGTTGCTGGCCCAGCTGGATGCCCTCAACACTACCGAACTCGGCGATGCTACCGAGTTAGCGGCGGGGTTGCAGCTGGCTCTTACGCATCTCCAGCGCGTGGCTGGGCCCTTTGCCCGACGGATTGTGCTGCTTACGGATGGCTTCACCCAAGATGCGGCGGCGTGCCTTGCGCTGGCACAGCGTGCCGCGCAGGAACAGGTGGCGGTGAGTACGCTGGGCTTGGGCGGCGATTTTCAAGAGGAGTTGCTCACTGCGCTGGCTGACAGCAGTGGGGGGCGGGCGACTATGGTTCGTGATGCCGAGCAGATCGGGGCGGCAGTGGCGGCCGAGTTTGCGGCGGCGCGGTTTGCGCTTGCGCCCACCGTGCGGCTCATGCTGCACCTCAGTCAAGGCGTGCAGGTGCGCCACATCACGCGCATTGCGCCAGAGTTGACGCTGCTCACGCCGCAGCACAGCAGCGATGGGCGGCACGTGGTGGTGGCGGCGGGCGATGTGGGGCAGGATGGTAGGCTCACGCTGCTGCTCGAACTGCTGGTGCCGCCTGCGCCGCGTGCCGCCCCCGCTGAGCAACGGCGGGTGCGCCTCGCTCAGGTGCGGGTGCAGGGCGCGGGCAATCTTGCTCCGGCCAGTGCCGATCTAATTGCCAGTTATGCCGCCCATGCGGCTCCGCTTGTGCCACCCGTGCAAGCCGCCGTCGCGCAGGCGAGTACCGCCCGCCTGCTCCAACGTGCGCTTACGCTTGCACGGCAAGGCAAAGCGGGCGAGGCTGGCAGCTTGCTCCACACTGCGGCCACACGCCTGCGTGAACAGGGCAAGCATACCCTTGCCGATACGGTGCAGCGCGAGGCAGCCACGCTGCTCCAGACCGGCAAGACGACGCGCTTGGGGGCCAAGGAATTGGCTTACGCTACCCGCCGCTTGGGGGGTGGGTAGGTATTAGGGCATTGTGCAGCGATGCGGGCTGTGGTATAGTTGAGACTAAAAACAAAAGCCTAATAGGAATGCTAACCCCGATGCTGAGTGCAATTACAATTAAGGACTTCAAAAGCTACCGCGAAGCAACTCTGCCGCTTGCACCGCTGACCATGCTGATTGGGGCGAATGCTTCCGGCAAAAGCAATGCGATTGAAGCGGTGCGTCTGCTGGCGTGGCTGGCACGCGGGCAACGCCTGAGCGAACTACGGCGCGAACTGCCAGTTGGGGTGCGTGGGCGCGTGACGGACTTGCCCTGCTCGGCTGAAGCGACGGTTACGCTTGGCTGCCAGCTTGTGTCGGATGGTACACTCGATGATCCCATTAAGGGCTGGGACAACCTTCAGATCACGATTGCGGTGCGCGACGCGGATGTGTATCTCCAAGCTGAGCAGATCACGGGGACTGACCAGTCCGGCAGGCTGGCGAAACTGTATTATACCGAAGCAAAAGCAAGTGAACACCGCTTGACTCTACGGGCTTTCTATAACCCATTTCAGCGCGGGCGACGGCCATTCGTTCCTGTATCTGATCAGCAGGCGATCTTTACCCAATTGGCTACCCCCGCCCGCTTTAAGGAGAGCCATCCCCAAGCGCAGGAGATTATCCCGCAGGTGGCTTCAGCCTACCAGCAGCTATTAACACAGATCATGTTCCTTGATCCGCAACCAGCAAAGATGCGCGGCTACAGCTTCAAGGTGGATACCACGCTAGGGAGCGATGCGGCGAACGTATCGAGTGTGTTGTATCAGCTGGTGCAGGCCAAGCAAGAACCGGCGATCCTCGCTTTTATTCAGGCATTGCCAGAACAACAGATCAATGCCATCAGCTTCATCGAGACTCCGCGCCAAGAGGTAATGCTCCAACTAATGGAGACGTTTGGCGGCACGCCGCAGCTGCGGGATGCCGCCTTGCTCTCCGATGGCACATTGCGCGTGTTGGCAGTGGCGGCAGC
>PHFO01000059.1 GCA_002861535.1 Cyanobacteria bacterium M5B4
TCTCCCACTCGCTGGGGGACGCGATTGCCTACGGCACGGCTACGCCTAGCGATTGGAAACGGAGGAATTTCCCTCACCCATAAAGGGCGAGGGGAGTTTTTTACTCGCTGGGGACGACTTTAGACTTTGGTTGCTCGATTGACCGATCGTTCCATCTCCCTGACCTTTTTGCCCCGCCACATCAGTTTCAGGGGAGTGCCTTCAAATCCCAAAGACTTACGAAATTGCTTTTCTATGTAACGGCGGTAGCTATCGTTAAACCGATCAGGGTCATTGACAAACAACACGATCGCGGGGGGCGCAGTAGCAACCTGAGTACAGTAGTAAATTTTGCCCTGTCTACCTCCCCTCGATACAGGCGGATTGTGCCAAGCGATCGCTTCCGTAAGCACCTCATTTAAGACCGCCGTCGATACCCGCCGCTGGTGCTGCTCCGCGACATTGTCCACTAGATCGAGAATTTTAGGCACCCGCTGCCCCGTCAACGCACTGACAAAAACGATCGGGGCAAAATCCACAAACATTAAATCATTCTTAACTGCCTTCGTGTAGTCATAAATGGTGTAAGAATCTTTCTCTACCAAGTCCCACTTATTCACGACAATAACGCAGCCCCGCCCCTCCTCATGGATGCGCCCCGCTAACTTCTGGTCTTGATCCGTAACCCCATCCTGGGCATCCAAAACCAGTAACACCACATCCGATCGGCGAATTGCCTTAAAAGCACGGTTAATACTAAAAAACTCTGCCCCGTACTCCACATGCTTCTTCCGCCGGATGCCCGCCGTATCAATCAAGCGATAACTCTTGTCCCCCCTGGTTACCACCATGTCAATGGCATCCCTGGTCGTCCCCGCGATCGGACTCACGATCGCCCGTTCTTGCCCCGTAAAGGAATTTAACAGACTCGACTTGCCCACATTAGGACGACCAATAATGGCAATCCTAGTTTCTGGACCTTCCTCTGTCACCGTTTCCGGATCAGGTAAATTTGCCACCAGGGCATCCATCAAATCCCCCGTACCCGCCCCATGAATACTAGAAATAGGAAAAGGCTCCCCCAAGCCCAACTGCCAAAATTCCGCCGCCTGGGATAAACCATAACTTTCCGACTCGCACTTGTTAACTGCCACCAATACCGGCACAGACTGCTGGCGCAACCATTCGCCGATCTGCATATCTGCCGTGGTCAGACCCTCCTGCCCATCTACCACAAAAATAACCGCTGTAGACTCCCCGATCGCCGCCATTGCCTGCTGGCGAATTTGGGGTAAAAAAGCAGAATCGTCATCAAAAATCAATCCCCCCGTATCCACCACCATAAATTCATGGGCACCCCAGAATGCCCGCCGATAGGTACGATCGCGGGTGATCCCCGGTTCGTCAAACACGATCGCCGTCTGCTCCCCAGTAATCCGATTCATCAGAGTAGACTTACCCACATTGGGGCGACCGACAATAGCAACGATCGGTAAACTCATGGTTGGGAAGGCTGACTAGGAGGGATAAAAGCCGCTTGGGCATCCTTACTTTCATAAATACAGTCCACCCTGACATTTTGGGAGTCATCCAAACTGCCCGTATAGCCAAAGGTGTTGAGGCGCGATCGGCACCTTTGCACATCTTCGTTGCTGACCAGCTGGCGCTGCTGCAATTGATTCCAGTTGTTAGGCAAAACCACACAGCCAGGCTCTGAATCCGACTGACTGACATAGACATTATAGGGGTTGAGGGTGACATAAATACGACTGGTCGTCACCACAGCGGCATAGCCAAAATTAGTACAGAAACGCCCCGCCAAATACTCCAAACGAGTCGCATCTACCGTCTGCTGAGCCGGATTTAGGGTAGTGATTGCCACGCCAATACCGATGCCCAGGATAAAAATTGCCCCAGCAATGGCAACTTTTAACCCTGTATCGTCTTTAGAGGGACTTGCCGCAAAGCCAGCCGATCGTCTGCGTGCCATAGATTACCGCGAACTTCCTCCCTATCATACCTCGAAAATTCCTGGTTCTATGGTTGCCCCTAGAGATAAGGGGGGGCTTTGTTAACATTTCCTTAAATTTTTCAGACAAATCAGCTAAAGTCAAAATATTGTCAGACTTTACAAGAAAAAAAAGTAGGGAGAAGCGGCAAATTTCCCTATAATTAGAACTACAACTTTAGTATCCGAGTAGGCTAAACCAGCAGACATGGACTAAAATCAATGGTAAATGAGGAGTAAGTTATGAGTATCTTCAATAAGCTACGCAATTTTGTCGGATTGTCGGAAGATCAGGAATACGAGTACGAGTATGAAGAAACGGGTAGCCACGAGTTTACCCCCAGTGCTCCTCCCGAAGAGCCGGTGCGCCCTGCTCCTGAGGCTGAAGAACTGCGCTCTAACCGCCGTGAGCGTCCCTTCCGTAGTGATGTTGCCAGTAATGTAATCGGTATGCCAGGAGCAAGTAGCGGTATGTCTCAAGTAGTGTTGATGGAACCCCGTAGCTTTGAAGAAATGCCCTCTGCTATTCAAGCATTGCGGGAACGGAAGTCGGTTGTACTCAACCTGACCATGATGGAACCGGATCAAGCCCAACGGGCAGTAGATTTTGTCGCCGGTGGTACCTACGCCATCGACGGGCACCAAGAACGCATCGGCGATAGCATCTTCCTCTTTGCTCCTTCCTGTGTGCAGGTGACCTCCATGGGAGGAAATTTGAGTGAGCCTCCCCTACCCCAAGTAAAGGTGCCTACTCGTCCCTCTATGGCTTCTCCTGCTTGGTCGGCAGAACCTACTGTTAACCGTTTTGCTCAGTAATTTTGATTTTGCTCTAGGGATTATTGGGGCGGGGGTAATGGGGGAGGCAATTTTATCCCGCTTACTCTCGACTCATACCTATAGCCCCGATCGGATTATCGTCAGTCATCCCCGATCGGAGCGTCGTGATTATCTCCAATCTCAGTATGGCGTAGTTGTTGTAGCAGAAAATTGGCAGGTAGAGTGTGACATTCTATTACTAGCTATAAAGCCCCAGCAACTCTTTGATCTCGAAGTAACTTCTGAGGTTGATCAAATTAGCTGTAATCTGCTGGTATCGATCCTGGCGGGGTGTAGTTTAGAGAGGTTGGCGGATGCCTTTAGTACGAAGCTACCGATCGTGCGGGCAATGCCTAACACACCGGCACAGGTGGGAGCAGGGATGACCTGTTTTGCCTGTAATGATTTGGTAACAGAAGACCACAAACAAAGAGTAAAGAATATTTTTCTGGCAGTGGGAGAGGTTTTAGAGGTACCGGAATACTGGATGGATGCGGTCACAGGGCTATCGGGTTCTGGTCCTGGCTATGTGGCAGTGGCGATCGAGGCATTGATCGATGGGGCAGTAATGATGGGCTTACCCCGATCGGTGGCTCAGACCCTAGCAGTACAGACCGTCTTAGGCTCGGCTCAATATTTGCAGACCACAGGAATTGATCCAGCCCTCCTCAAAAATAAGGTAACAAGTCCTGGGGGCACCACAATTGCGGGGATTCATGCCCTAGAGCGCCATGGACTGAGGTTGGCTTTGATGGAAGCGGTCAAGGCGGCAACTTTACGATCGGAGGAACTAGACCGTTAGAGGGCTTATATGATTGAGGAAGTGCGGGGGGAGGACTACACTGTCACCTACGATAGGGACAAAGGTACAGCCTACTTTAACGGTATTTTCCGGTTGTCAGGGGCGGAGGGTTATCGCCCGATCGCCGAATTTTTAGGCAGGATTTTAGCCAGTGGCGTGAATAGTCTCGTCCTCGACCTGCGGGAGTTAGTCCTGCTCAACAGCTCGGGCATTACCATGCTCTCCAGGTTTGTGATCCATGCCCGTCAGTACGAGCATCTAGCCTTGAAGATTAGGGGTTCTCAGGCGATATTTTGGCAGGAGCGTTCCCTGGGGAACTTGCAACGACTCCACCCCAGGATTGAACTTGATTGGGATTAGGGTAGGTGCGAAAATTTTATTTCTAATGGGCAAATTAGTTGCTATAATAGAATTCTCATCGCGGGGTAGAGCAGTCTGGTAGCTCGTCGGGCTCATAACCCGAAGGTCACAGGTTCAAATCCTGTCCCCGCCATTACATTAAATAGTAGAAATCTCCCTGTCTTTTTCTGCCTGCACCTGCTCCAATTTTTTAATGTATTTCTCCGTCAGCTTTTCCACTTGGTCTTGTAACTTTTTGGCTTCATCTTCGGAGATGTCTTTATTCTTTTCTTCTTTTTTAACCATGTCCATTGCATCTCGCCTCACATTGCGGATGGACACTTTGCCTTCTTCTGCTAGTTTGGCAATGGTTTTTACCAATTCTTTCCGTCTTTCGGCAGTGAGGGGGGGAATATTGAGACGGATGGTGCTGCCGTCGTTGCTGGGGGGTAAGCCGAGGTCTGATTCGCTGATGGCTCGTTCAATTAGGTTAAGGGAACCCCGATCGAAGGGCTGGATTGTCAGCGTGGAGGAGTCGGGGGTGTTGATGCTTGCCAGGGATTTGAGGGGCGTAGGAGTGCCGTAGTATTCCACCACAATCCGATCGAGTAGGGAAGCGTTAGCTCTGCCGGTGCGGACGGTATTAAAGTTGCTCTGCGTAGCTTCAATACATTTCTGCATCCGCGCTTCGATTTCTTCTAGTTTCATAGTGTCTCCTCAAATCTTATTCAGTCTATATCAACTGTTCCCCTCTAGGTCAATAATTTTATGGGCGGTGGCGGCAAGGCGGGCGGCATCGGCTACTTGAAGAGCAGTAAGAGAGCTTTGGGGTTGCACATAAAGAGGTTTTCCCTCGAGGAGATATTCTATAACTTGTTGGGTATCGATGGCAAATAGCCCTCTGCTGCTCCCCACTTCCAGGGCAGTTTCTCCAGCATGATTGATTAGTTTACCCCGATCGTTGCTAAAGAATAAGCCGCCGCTCTCTCCCTGGATTTCTAGGCTGCGCTCTGACTGCCAGCAGTACTCCCCCTTGCTGTAGTGAATGTGCCCGATCGTGCCGTTGGCAAAAATCAACTGGGCATCGCAATAGCAGGAACTGTAGCGCTGGGGCAGGTGGGAACCGCTGTAACTCACCTGGCAACTGACTTGTTTGACTGCACCCCATACTGCCGTCAGGCGATGGATGCGCGATAGAGCGCCTACTAGGGGGAAACCATACCGATTGGGGTAGTAAGTCCATTTGTCGGGGGCGGGACGCTGGGGGGATTTAGTGACATAGCGGACGAAGTGGACAGTGCCGATTTTGTCTAGGTGCTGGAGCATTGCCTGGTGTACTCCTCCCAAAAGCTCGATGTGCTCGATGTGGAGTAACTTTTGTTGCGCCTGGGCGAGCTGCCACAACTGCAATCCCTCGGCATAGGTGAGAGCGGGAGGATATTCTACAACGACATGGTTGCCTGCTTCTAATGCCATTTGGGCAACGCGGCTGTGGTCATTGTTGGTGTTGGCAACCACGATTAGATCAGCGATCTCATATAACTTTTCTGGCTCACTGAAGGCAGGGCAATTAAATTTCTGCCCTAGAGCCTCCGATCGGTGGAGAGGTCCCGCAAAACCGACTACTTTGGCTTCTGGAAACTGACTAAACAAATCTCCCCTTAGATTGGCGACAAAGCCCGTCCCCACAATGCCTACTTTGATTGTCATTAACGCATCCGGCGGGAGCGCGTAGGCGGCAACCGTTTCATTTTGGTACGAAAAATCGATCGGTTAGTTGTGCGATTAGTCCAACGGGCAAACTGTTCCCACAGGGGTTCTGGGATGAGGCGATGGCTAAGGTAAGATAGGGCCACAATGATGGAGATGGGAATAAAAGTTTGGGTCTCCCTGCCCCCTACTAACAAGAGTAGAGCAGAAGTTACGATCGTGGATACCAAGAAGAACTGGAGCTTTGACATATACCTTAGTTTAGGAGCTTAATCTGAATTATACCAGATCGGGGCATCCTAGTTTCTGGGGAACTGTAGGTCTTAGACAGTGGCTTTTTGCAGATAGTCTAACCCTGTTTTCACGAAAGTAGCCCGATCGATGTCAGGGCTAATAGCATAGGAGTTGAAAAACTGTTCTGCTTCTTCGTAAAGGCTGCCCTTTTGTTCTGCAGAAGGAAAAGACTGATCGATGGATAAGGAAAGAGGTTTGGGCACAAACAGATAATGAAGAGCCATAGCTTGAAAGGTTCTAATCTGGCGGTAGTCTAATTGGTTTTGCAGGCTCTTGGGCAGATTGATGACCTGTTGTCTGACGATCGCATCGGTAATGTCTGTTTGTTTGACATTGTCGGCAATCAGTTTATCTAATACTTCGATCGTTTTGTTAGCAGCATCAATTGTGGGTAGATCGATCGTTTTGCGGGTAGGAAGGGGATGAAAGATGGCTTTTTTATGCTCTAAGTCAAACTCAATAAAACCTTTTTCTTCCTCTGCTTCCTTCCAAATGTCGTTACTAGTGCGTTCGATCGCGCCGGCATAATAGATAAACCGACCCATATGCCGAAAACCATGGAAATGACCGCAGGCGACATAGTCCCAATCCATTTCTAGGAAGTCAGCAGGCACATTAGCGCCGCCGGCGTCGTTGACGAGATTACCATCTACAGTGCCGTGCAACATCAGAACGTTGTATTTAGCCTCCCGATCGGGTCTTAAATCCAGATGGTCTGCTTCGAGCAAGCTATTGTGGGGTAAACAAGCTACTCTTATATCTCCTGCCATTAATACTTCCGCTTGTTGACAGACAACGCGCACCCCTTCGATCAGACCAAAGAGTTCTAAAATACAGCTACTGTCTCTTGTTTTGACAGATTCATGGTTGCCCGCAATCACGATTGTTTCTATGCCCGTAGTAGCAATGAAATTATGCAGTAGGCGCTGGGTTTGAACCACCGCTAAATTCCCCGGGCGTGTCACATGGAAGACATCCCCTGCAATCAGTAACAGATCGGGTTTGAGGGTAGAGATTTTATTCAGTGCTTGCCGAAAGGTGCGGAATACATCGGCTTCGCGGCAGTTTACCCCTTGATCGTTCGTACGGCTGTAGGCACGAAACCCCAAATGCAAATCAGCTAAATGGACTATCCGCATATCGTTTATTTTGGGCTTTAAGTTATGATAAAACTAAATTTAACAACTACCACTATGAAATGGCAATCGATCGAGTCTAACTGGGTTTTAACCCCTCCTCGTCCCAAGGGTGTGGTGCATTTTTTAGGAGGGGCATTTTTGGCGGCCGCCCCCCAGGTTAGTTACAGTCGGTTGTTAGAAAATCTAGCCCAGGCGGGCTACGTAATTGTGGCTACACCCTTTTTGAATTCTTCTTTTGATCACCGCCAAATTGCCGCAGATGTCTATGAACAATTTGCCGCAGTCAGGGAAAAACTATTCCTCGATTACTTTCCTACCTTTGGCATGGGTCATAGCATGGGTTGTAAAATTCATTTAATTTTAAGTTGTCTCTATCAACCCCAACGCTTAGGCAATATTTTTTTGGCTTACAACAACTACAGTGCCAAACGATCGATTCCTTTCTTTCGGGAATTAACCGAGTCTTTACCAGATTTTGCCCAGTCAGAATTCAGCCCTTCCCCCGATGAATTGAATGCCATGATCGCCGATCGGTATAAGATAGAACAAAATCTGTTGGTGAAATTTTTTGACGACGATATTGATGAAATTCCTGCCCTAGCTAATCTGTTGAGCTATAAGTTTGGCAGTAAGGTAAAAGTACAGTCTCTTCCAGGAAATCACCTCACATCTTTAGGGGTAGAAGTGAACTGGCAACCGAGTAAGAGTTTCAGCCCGATCGATGCTTTAGGACAGTGGTTAAAACAGGAAACTAATCGAGACAATGATATTTTACAACAGTGCCTCTTAAACTGGATGACTAAGGTAAGACCCTTAAGACAGACAACTCAAAGTTAGAGATATTTCTATCAGCAATATGCAGTTTTCCTGGTCTAAAATTAAGAAACGCTTGCACCAGTGGTATAGTAGCAGTCCCGCCCGTGCCCTCGATCGTGCCTATGAAGCCGCCTTAAAAATTAAGCAACTGGAAGACGATTACTTTAATGGCAATTTAATTAGCGATGACGGTAGTTATGGAGACGGTACAATTACAGTATTACAAACTCAATTGCGTAATCACCTCAATACAATTCGCCTGAAACTGTTAGAATATAAGTTGTCTAACATTGCACCAGGAAATTGGGATACTGATATTCTCAGCGATGCTAATAACCCCCAATCATTGAGTTTTGCTGAAAAATTAGCAGTAATTGATCAGTGTTTAGCCCGCTACCAATTGGATTCTTCCCCCACCATAGATAGGGGGAAAGCTACCGTTGAACAATCCCCCCAGCTACTCACAAAGCAAAGTATCTTGAAGTCGCGGCAGTCCTATGAAGATAGGAGTATTATCCCCTTCTCTATCGTGGAAACTTTTCAGCAGATAATTAGCTTTCTATCTCCTAACAGTACCACCTATGAAGAGGGAATTGCGGCAGAATTATTACAGGTGCGTAGACGTACTATTGCGGCGGTGCGATTTTTTGTCAGTCTATTTTTCTTGGCAATATTGTTACAGTGGAGTAGCAAAACTTTTATATTTTCACCGATTGTAGACTTATTCAACTCTCCCCAATCCGTGGAAGTTAAGTTTCAAAACTCTTTCAAAAAAGAGGCATTAGAAGAATTTCGATTGGTGCAAGAAACTCTGGAGTTAGAGACTTTAGTTAGTGAGTTGAGGGGCATCCCCATCGATCGAGAAAAACAGGAAGCACGGTTGAAAGAGGAGGCAAAGAAATTAGTATTAGACTACAACTACAAAAGTTTAGAGGGGATTAAAAACCTATTTGCTGATATTACCACTGGCTTAATTATCTATGGGATTGTTATTTTGGGCAGGGAACAAATCACGATCGTGAAGCAATTTCTCTATGAGACTTTAGCAGGCTTGAGTGACAGTGCCAAAGCATTTTTAATTATCGTCAGTACGGACACCTTTGTGGGTTATCACTCCAGCGATGGTTGGGATGCCCTCCTCAAAGTCTTATTTGCCCATTTTGGTTTACCAGAGAGTGCCGTTTTAACTGATACTTTTATTGCTACTGTACCAGTATTTTTAGATGCTCTATTTAAGTTCTGGATTTTCCAGTATTTGCGCCGCGCTTCTCCTCCTACTGCTGCTATTTATAGGGAAATGAATGACTAAGCTAGCATTTTTGGGTCCCTCTGGTACATGGTCGGAGATGGCCGCCCTAGCCTACTGTAACCATTTGTCCCGCACCCTGGAATTTTCCCCCCAAAGCACGATCGCTCAGGTTTTGCAGAGCGTGGCTACTGCTGATTGTGAACTGGGCATAGTTCCGATCGAAAATTCGATCCAGGGCAGTGTCACCACTACCCTAGACGGCATGTGGCAGTGGGAACAATTACAGATTCAACAGGCGCTGGTGTTACCAATTCGCCATGCCCTGATCAGCCGCGCCTCTGGGTTGGCAGAAATTGAGCGGATTTATTCCCACAACCAGGCGCTGTCCCAATGTCAGCAATGGTTAGAACAACATTTACCCCATGTGCCCCGCATTTCTACCCACTCTACGACCGACAGCCTCCTCGAAGTTGCCACTAATCCTAAAATTGCCGCGATCGCTTCCGCCCGTGCCGCTGCCCTCCATGACCTGCCGGTGCTTGCCTGCCCCATCAATGACTACCGCGATAATTGCACCTGTTTCTGGGTGATTGCCTCCAGTCCCAATCCAGAGCCAGGAGAGCGCACCTCCTTTGCCTTCAGTGTCCTCGATCGTCCGGGGAGTTTAGTCCAGCCCCTACTTTTATTTGCTGAGCGGGGCATTAACCTCAGCCGCATTGAATCCCGCCCTGCTAAGCGCAGTTTGGGGGAGTATATCTTTTTTGCTGATATTGAGGCTAGTCTGACCGATCGGGTCGTGCAAGATGCCCTGACCCAGCTAGCCCAAATTACGGAAACTCTCAAGATTTTTGGCAGCTACCGCACTATCCATTTTGCCTAGCCCACCAACAGAGTCTCTTCGGGATATTGCACCATCGTTGGTCTTGGCGTTCGCATCAAAGCTGCCATAAATAGCAGGATGCCCACCCTGCCGATGTACATCGTGACTACTAAAATAATCTGCCCGATCGGGGAAACTGCGCTGGTAATCCCCATGGACAGTCCCACCGTGGCAAAAGCGGAAGTAGATTCAAATAAAATTTCGATAAAACTAAATTTAGGATCGGTGATAGATAACAAAATCGTAGAAGTAATGACAGTGAACAACGAACCAACAGCCACCCCGATCGCCTTAATTAAGAGGACATGGGGAATCTGTCTGCCATAAAGATGCACCTCTTCTTCGCCTTTGAGGGCTGTGCCCGCGCCGGCAAATAACACCCTGCCCGTTGTCGTTTTAATGCCGCCCCCAGTGCCGCCAGGAGAAGCGCCGACAAACATCCAAGCAAGGGTGATGAACAAACCAGCAAAAGAAAGTTCGCTAATATCTATCGTATTAAAGCCTGCTGTACGTGTAGTTACCGACTGAAACCAAGCTGCCATCCATTTTTCAAAGTTGTTCAGCCCACTAAACGCTCCAGAATTGACCTCCGATAACCGAAATAAAAATGTACCCAAAACCAAAAAAACGATCGTGGTACTGGTAACAATGCGAAAATGCAGACTAAGAACAACACGCTGGCGCAGTCCCAATAATTTAGCTTTGAACCATAAAAATCCCTCTAAAATGACCTGATAACCAATACCTCCCAAAATGATCAAAGCAGAAATAGTTAAATTAACAAGCACCGATCGGTTGTAACCAGCCAAGTTATCAGAAAACAAACTAAAACCAGCATTGTTAAAAGCACTGATACTATGAAAAATCGCCAGCCACAAACTCCGATCGAGGGGATATTCTTCTTTGAAAGCAAAGAGTAAAAGAAAGACTCCTGTAAGTTCAATGATTAAAGTTGTGGCAATGATCGACTGCACCAAGTTAATTGTCCCTTTAATGCCAGGAATATCTAAAGCTTGTTGGAGCGTAATTTTATCGCGCAGACTAAATTTGCGTCCCACCAGTTGTAACAAGAAAGTCATAGTTGTCATATAACCGAGTCCCCCTATCTGGAATAAAAGCACCAATACAGCTTGTCCAAAGGGACTATAAAAACTGCCTACATCTACCACCGACAGACCAGTTACGCAAATAGCAGAAGTAGCGGTAAATAATGCAGTAATAATATTACTCCAGTTTCCATCGGCGTTTGCGATCGGCAGACATAACAAGAAGGTACCTAAAGCGATCAGTCCCATAAAACCTAAGCAGATCGTTTTAGCAGGAGTCATAAAATTAAAATAACTGAACCCCATTTATCTTACATGTTTTTTCTTGGGGAAACCAAACCATATAGATTCGTTCTTCCTTGGGCTAAGGCTTTCAGAAAAATAAAGCTATAATCTGCAAGATAACAGATCGTTGCCGATTTACCCATAACCGATCGGGGAGAGTTATCATTGACATGATATGTTGTCTATTCTTCCATGATCAAAGCCATTAAACTTCTGTCTCTGTTTCTTTGTCTATCTTGGCAAGTCCCAGCCCAAGGAGTAAGTAAATCCCTCTGGATTAAAGGTATGTCTAACAAACTACCAGCAATGTTCTGTGAATCAGAGCAATACTTTCGTCAATGCTATCAGGTTACAGCCACAAAATGTGAAGAAGTTGCTACCTCTATCACCAGGATATGTCTGAATAAATTTTCCTCCCGCATGCCAGCCCAGTTCACAACCAGAGAAGAAGGGGAAAAGTGGGGTAGAATTGTAGGTCAGTGCGCCGGAGAAGGCTACGGGAGAATTTTGCGTAAGGAGTTCATCAATACTCAGAAATGTAATGATCCCCGCGCTTGGATTAGGTAGGAAGAGTAACAGACAGTTTCGCTTACTTTCACCTGAGTGCGACAAAAATTTGAGTTATCAAAGCTTGACTGTCCAAGGGTGAAGGCAAGTCTTTTCTGATCCCGAACTGACGTTAAATTACATGCTTAGTTCGTTAGTTTCTATCAAGAAAGGACTACTTTGTTGGGGTTACCCCAAATAATTGTTTCCTGTTTATAGACTACCATACCTGGCTTTGCTCCCTTGGGCTTAAATACCGATCGGGGTTTAGTATAAACCACAGCCACCTGTTCACTATGCCTAGCTCTACTATAAAAAGCTGCTAAATTGGCAACAAATTCTAATTCCTCCCGATCGGGATTTAGGGAAGGTTTGAGACGCAGGAGGACATGACTGCCGGCAATTTCTAATGCATGGAACCATAGATCATAATCTGTGGCAATTCTAAAAGTGAGAAGATCATTTTGCAAGTTATTTCTACCGATCCAAACTTCATTGCCCTGGGGAGTAGTATAGCGGTAACAGTTTATTTCTGTTTTATGTTTCGGTGGACGATAAAAGCCATTGGCAGCAATTTTACTGTAGCCATTCTCCTGGAGTTCTTGCTCAATTTCTTTGAGGGATTCCATATCATTGGCTTCTAAATAGGAAAGGGCAGTATCAACATTAACAAGGTAGTTGAGTTCCTGATTACTTGCCTCTAATAAGGGCAGGATCGCCTCTCGCGCTCGCTTTTGTTTTTGGTATTGTTTGTATAATTTTTGAGCATTTTGACTAGGAGTGAGGGTAGGGTCTAGTTTTATTTCTACATCCCGATCGTCAAAATCTTTGAGCTTAATTGTACTCACTCCCTGGGGTATTTGATGGAGATTTGCCATTAACAAATCCCCTTGCTCTTTGATCACTTCTGCCCGATCGGATTGACTGAGACGGGATTCAAAATCTGATACTTTCTGTTTTAATTTCTGTTGTTGAGCTATGACTGACTGAGAGAGCCGCTCAAATGTTTGCCGGAAGACTTCTGACTGTAAAAACCGATCGTAGTATTCCTCTAAATTTAGACTCAAACTTCCCGTCATTTTATCTCCTAAAGATGTCGGCAGAACAGAATAATTATTGCCAATCTCCTGCCAAGTATAAGTATTTGTCTCTAAACAAGTCAGCCAAAATTGCCACCAATGAAATAAATTGCGCCATTGTTGATCCTGCAAATTACTAGTTAAGATTTCGGTGGCAATCCCCGATCGTTGACACAGTTCTGCCCCAATTGTTCTACTTAAACCGCGGTAACGAGCCGTTAAACATTTAGACACCGGTTGGTCTAAAATTTGTAGCCTACTTTGCCAACTACTAAAAGATTCCCCCCGATCGGGATAAGCTAATGCCTGCCCCGGAGGAAATTGATACTGCTCCCCCGTCAAAACTGGACGTAACCGCGATTGACTATTACTAACTTGATGGGCAGCCGTCACGATCGTATTACTGTGATTGACCAAAATACCATTGCTATGCTTACCCATAACCTCTAAGTAGAAATACCACTGTGTTACCGCCTCCGGGCGCTGGGCAAATTCTAGAACCACAACGCGGTCCCACTGCTGGGGTAAATGCAATTTTACTAGAGCTAATCCTCCCACCTGATGCCAAATCTGCTGACTAAAAGTAAAAGTCTCGGGGTACTTCGCCACCGATCGGGTAAGGTGTAACCTTGCCGCGACCGGATGCCAACTGCAAGTAAGCCATTTCCGCCCCTGCAAGGTTTTGAGAGCCAGATGAATAGTAAACCGATCGGATTGCACCACCTGCTCCAACCGCGCAGGCACGATCGTTCTGTTTAGTTCCCCCACCACAAAGGCGAGGGTAGTATAGTCAACGGGTTGCATATACCCGATGGGAAAAATTACTTTTTATCAGAATCGGGGCGGAGTTGCTCAGAAGGATGACAATCGTCTGAAACCAAAATTTCTGACGGATCGACATAAACACGGGGTACCGCAGAGATGCGCTTCGACACACTACCAATACTTTCCAGCCTGACCATCTCCTCCCAAGCACAGATTTCATCCTCTTCTTCGGTCTCGTAGCGAATTGTCACAACATCGCCCTCAATGTCTAAAATTTTCGCCCGTTCCACCAAACGCCCCTGATCCTTCAGATAAATCCACACATCGCTTTTGGCTTCACAGAGTTGGTAGATTTTCCGATGCAGCATCCTTTTTCCCTTTTCACTCAGGTGTACTGATGCTCAGAGCATAGCACTATTTCATCTATGACCCTCAACATTCGTACATCTTAACTCAACTTGTTACCAATGAGGAAAATTTAATTAGAATCTAATCTTTGCTTAAATCTTCAATCTGTGGGAGGGAGAGTCCCGTTACTTCAGCAATCAATGCTGGTGCCATACCTTTGCGGAGCATATTACGAGCAGTTTGCAGTTTACCCCGCTCGATACCTTCAGTAATCCCTTGAG
>PHFO01000060.1 GCA_002861535.1 Cyanobacteria bacterium M5B4
AGGTCAATGCCCACATCCAGGATGTCTCTACAACTAAATCGTAACATCAAGTTAAAGCCCCCCGTATCCCCACTGCCGCGAAAGTCCGTCCGCACTCCCAAAATCGGAATGCCTTTGGCAAAGGCATAGCCCACTTCCCAACAAGTCCCAGAATCGGCATCGGCACCATCCAAAATTGCCACAACGCTCTTGGCACCTGCTATCCCCCTATTACAGATGGCAAATATCTCTTCATTAGTCCCCCGACATTCTTCCTGGGGCAAAAATACTGGTATGCCTCTTGCCCTTAAACTCTGGGCTAGGTTACTATTAAAATCCCGCTCTCCCCGCGTAAATAGGGGAGCGGCAAGGTAGATGTAGTTATCCATTTTTTTGCTCTAAAAGAACTACCTTAATCATCCCATTGGGAAGGAATACAATTGAATTAATAATAGTTTACAAAATGATCATGGCACCGGATGTATTGGTAGTTGGGGGCGGTATTATTGGCATAGCGACAGCTCTGGAATTGGTTAAATTTGGGTATTCAGTCACAGTATTAGAGCGGGATAAGTGCGGGCAGGGGGCATCTTGGGCAGCGGCAGGGATGTTAGCGCCCCAGGCGGAGCAGTTGCAGGGGGAATTATTGGCATTGGGCATCAAAAGCCGATCGATGTATCCCCAATGGATCAAAGAAATTCAAGAAATTACGGGGCTTAGTTGTGGTTACTGGTGCTGTGGCATTCTCGTTCCTTGCTTTACTCCTCCCAGTAACGGTGGGTCATCGGATTACCACGATCGCTCTCAGCTATTACAACGCATACCAGAATTGGGGGAAAAAGTGGTCGGCGGCATGTGGTATCCCGACGATGGTCAGGTAGATAATCGGCAGTTAATGACCAACTTGGTTCTAGCAGCCCGATCGCGGGGTGTAAAAATTATGGAAGGCGTAAATGTGACTGGGTTTGACATTAAAAACGATCGGCTTGTGGGCATCAGTACCAGCCAAGGAGCTTTGCAAGCCGGTCACTATCTGTTGGCAACTGGGGCATGGTCGCGGGAATTATTGCCAGTGCAAGTGCAGCCCCGCAAGGGACAGATGCTTTCTTTTTATGACCCCGATCGGCGCTTAAAGCAAGTCGTGTATGCTCCTGGTGCCTACATTGTGCCCCGTCAAAATGGCACGATCGTGTTGGGGGCAACTGTGGAAGATGTGGGCTTTTTGCCAGGGATGACCGCTGGCGGAGTTGCCAGCCTACTTAGCAATGCCATAGGTGTGGTGCCCTACCTTGCCGATCTGTCTATTCAATCTACCTGGTGGGGGTTCCGTCCCCATGCCCCAGCAGAACTTCCCTATCTAGGACAAACTAAGTATACCAACCTCACGATCGGGACGGGGCACTATCGTAACGGCATCCTCTGGGCACCTATCACTGCCCATCTCCTCACCCAATGGATATTGGGCAACCATCAAGACCCCATTGTCAGCCAGTTCCGATCGTTGCTGACTATGGCTATGGTCTAATTCTACTCCGTGTAAGTCCTGTTATTTTGCAGAAAATCTTGCAGGAGTGGTAAAGCCTGGGCGGCGGCTTGCTGATGGGCTTCCTTGATGCTGTTACCTACCCCTGTGCCCCAGCATTGATTTTGCACCCAGACTTCGGCGACAAATTGGGGGCGTTCCTGAATTAGCCGATACTCTGGCAATTCCCGCCATTCTGCCTGAGTCAGTTCCTGGAGAGCGACTTTATAGTTACCGTAGGCAGGCTTGGTTTTGAGTTGGGGGATGAGCCGTTCCCAATGCTGGTCAAGCCAGGGACTGATCAAACTAAAATCGCTGCTGGATAGATATAGCGCTCCTACTACTGCTTCTAACCCGTCGGCAAGGCGCGATCGCAGCTTTGGAGTCGTGCGGGCAGCTTCCGCAGACACTAAAATAAAATGGTCTAAGTTGTAACTATCAGCGATTGCCGCTAACGTTTTATCACTCACTAATTGGTTTCTCAGGTTAGTTAAATCCCCCAAAGGAGCTAAATGATAGTGATACAAATAAAAGGTAACTTCTAAGCGGATAACACTGTCTCCACAAAATTCTAAATGGTCGTTATTCTCACTACTATAACTGGGATGAATCAATGCTCGATCGAGCAATTCCAGGTTAACCTTGTGTTTTTCCTTGATCGTCAACCGATCGAGAAGTCGGTATAACTCTTGCACACGGCTGGGGGGAATTTTAGTCATTGTAATGTCAGAAACTCTCCTAGTTCTTGTACTAATCGCGGTGTCCAACGGCGGATGTTTTGCACCCAGTCTAAGTCCTGGTACCGATCGTCTAATCCCATCACTACTACCCAATTACTTTCGGCTTCCCCGCGTTTTTGTTGGTGCCATAAAATTGCCGTTAAAGCAGCGCGCATATCGGCAAAATTGGGATATTTTCTAATTAAATTCTTGATTTCTCTGACTGCCCGATCGTCTTCTCCTAACTGATAGCGCGTAAGGGCACTGTTGGCCCTAGCAAAGGCAAATTTGGGATCAAGTTTGGTGGCACGATCGTAATTTTCTAAAGCCCTCTGCCAGTCTCCCTTGCCACTATAGGCATTACCGCGATTATTGTAGGCGTAAGCATCCTGGCGGTTAATTTCTAATACCCGATCGTAATCTGTTATAGCCTTATCCCATTCCTTTAATCTTTCGTAAGCAATCCCCCGATTCAAATAGGGATCAGGTTCATCAGGAGTTAAACTAATGGAGCGAGAAAAATCCGCAATCGCCTCCTCAATTTTATTTTGACTAAGACGGACATTACCGCGATTACTCCAAACGGCGCTGTTGTCTGGATTAAGTTTTAATATTTCCGTCCACAACTGTTCTGATGAGGCAAAATCCCCCTGCTGTAGAGATGAAATGGCTTGATTAGCCAAAACTTCAATATCAGTTAGTAGGTCTCCATGAGCAGGAAGACCCATCATAAATAAAACACAGATTAAAACTAAAAATAACTTAACCAATGCGGGTATTGATGTAATTGTAGGAATCAGCTGATTTGGGCTTAGTGAAAAAGTCCGTAGAAGTGGCATACTCATCTAGTACCCCAAACCTTGCTCCTCCCGATTCTACTACCTTGAAGAAAGCAATGCGATCGGCAATTCTCGCTGCCTGTTGCAAATTGTGGGTAATAATTACAACTGTAAAATATTTCTTTAGTTGCGTAATCAAATTATCAATTTTAATACTAGAAATTGGGTCTAGGGAAGCGCAGGGCTCATCCATCAAAATAATTTCCGGTTCTAATGCCAAACTGCGAGCAATACAGAGCCGCTGTTGTTGCCCCCCCGATAGTTGTAAAGCATTGCTCTTCAGCCTATCCTTGACTTCATCATACAAGCCCACCAGCCGCAGGTATTTCTCCACCTGCTCAGCAATATCCCCCTTAAATCCGTTCACTTTTAAGCCCATGGCTATGTTTTCATAGATCGAAGTAGGAAAGGGATTTGGTCTTTGAAATACCATGCCCACCCGACGGCGTAAATCGATCGGGTCTAATTTGCGCACATCCTCACCAAGTACCCTAATTTCGCCAGTAATTTGGGTATTAGTAATCAGGTCATTCATGCGATTTATACACCGTAAAAGCGTAGTTTTACCGCATCCAGAAGCACCAATAAAAGCCGTGACAGAATTGGCAAAAATTTCCATCGTTACATCTTGAATGGCAGGGTTAATACCATAAAATACCGTCACATTTTCCAAGGAGATAGAAACTCCTTCTCCCTGCAAAATAGTACTAGTCAGTTGTTCAGTTCTCATAGGTTTTAGATTGAAATAGGTTACCAATAAACAAAGAAAGAGAGCCCAAGATCAAGATTAGACCCAAAAGTACGATAATCGCCGCCGAACTCAAAGGAATAGTAGTAGGTTTAGTCGTCCAAATATAAATCTGTAGAGGGATAGTCACAAACTGACTTAAAAATGGCCCAGTCTGGTTCTGAAATGGGGTAAAAGAGATCAAGCCCAAGGAGCCTACTACTGCCCCCAATGCCGCTGTTTCCCCGATCGTGATCGCTGACGCCAATAAAACCCCAGAAGCCAGACCAGAAAAAGCATAGGGAATAACAATCTGGAGAATCACCTGGAACTTACTCATCCCCACCGAATAGCCCGCATACCTAAGGGCGCTAGGTACGTTTCTCAGGGAAGTCCTAAAGGTTGTAATCATAAAAGGCAGTGCCAATACCGCCAGAGTTAACGCCCCAGAAATCACAGTTCTACCGCCTGTAAATTTTTCTCCCAGACGCACAAACAACTCCACCCCTAATACACCGTAGATAATTGTAGGTAGAGCAGAAAGGTTATCCAAATTGATTTCTAAAATAGTTTCAATACCGTTAACCAATTTTTTATTTTTGAAAATCCTTATCAGAAAAGTACTGGCATATTCCTCTAGGAAAATAGCCGCCCCCAAACCAACAATAATTAAAATCACAATAACAATGAATACCAACCACAAATTTCCCACTAAGGCAGCCAGAATACCCGCTTGTTCTGGATCGGGGTCGGCAAATT
This sequence comes from Cyanobacteria bacterium M5B4, assembly GCA_002861535.1. Taxonomy (GTDB): domain Bacteria; phylum Cyanobacteriota; class Cyanobacteriia; order Pseudanabaenales; family Pseudanabaenaceae; genus M5B4. The sequence continues at coordinate 4,546 of PHFO01000060.1, forward strand.
GGGTCATGAACTTCCAATTGAGATACTTAGCCCCCTGGCGCCAATTACTGACCACCAAAAATAAAAGCACCAAACCGATCGGAACTACAGAAATAAAGCTCAATGCCCCTAATACTACTTCCCCCAATTGACGGAGCGGACTGGCAGGTCTAAAATTAGACTGTGTTAGATGAACTTCCTCCATAACAACTTGAGCAGTTTGAGTACCAGAGTCATCAACTTGGGATACCCCCATACTCAACATTTTACTGGCAAAATTACGCCGCGATAGATTCCCGATCGAGTTGAGGATAAGAGTCAATAGAAACAGCACTAACCCTGCCGCAAACATCGACTTAAACTCCAGGGTGTCAAAGCCGACCGCCGCTGTCGCCGCTTGGAAGATGAAAGAGGAAACAGTCTGTCCTGCATTCAAAGGGTTGAGTGTAAATTGGGGGGTCAGTCCTGAAGCTAATACCGGGATCATAGTCTCGCCAAATGCTCTGGAGCCAGCAAGGGTAAATGCCGCAATCAGGGCTGGCATCACAGTAGGTAAAACAATTTTAAGAATATACTCGTGCTTTCTTAAACCCAGGCTGTGAGCAGCTTCAAAGTAGGAGCGTGGCACAGAAGTTATAGCATTAATCCCGATCCCCAACACGATCGGTGTTACAAATAACCCTACAATAATGCCGGAACTCAGCAGATTGTAGGGCTGAGTATCAGGAAACAACCTTTGTAATAAGGGGGAAAATGTAAAAAAAGCGAATGCTCCCAAAACTACCGTAGGAATACCAGAAATAAGATTTAATACTGGTACCAAAAAGTAACTTAATCGCTTAGGCAAAAACTCCGATACAAGAATCGCCGACAACGTCCCCAAGGGCGCAGCCACAACGATCGCTATCAAAGCCACAATACCAGAGGATAGAATCAGAGAAATCACCCCGATCTGTCTTCTGGTTCCCTCTGGCGGTTCAAACATCACCGACCATTCCTTATCACCAAAGAAATTAAGCAGGCTTGCTCCCGCCTCCTTCCCCTCCTCAAGAAACACCTGAAAGAAAGAGACGGTATCGTAGATCATAAACCCGATAATTGCCAGAAAAACTAAGACTGGTACAGTAGCTAAGATTGCTGAAACACCAGAGAAAATTGACTCAGTCAGGTTGACAAAGCCATGATCGATTGTCCAGCGAGATTTGTTGTTATCTACGGTAAATTTATCGGGAAGTGTCATAGCTGTTAACCAAACTGACCAGAGATGTAGTCCTTTGTCCGTTGTTGGGTAGGACTACCAAAGATAAAGTTGGTCTTATCAAACTCTACTACCTCGCCCAAATACATAAAGGCGGTATAGTCTGATACACGAGTTGCCTGTTGCATATTGTGGGTCACAATTAAAATTGTCACTTGGTTACGCAACTCTTGAATCAACTCCTCAATGCTGTTAGTAGCGATCGGGTCAAGGGCAGAAGTAGGCTCATCAAACAAAATAATCTCTGGAGAAGTAGCCAACGTTCTAGCAATACATAAGCGTTGCTGTTGTCCTCCAGAAAGGGAAAATCCAGGCTTGTCCAAGCGATCCTTGACTTCATCCCACAGGGCAGCCCCCCGCAATGCCTGCTCTACCCGTTCATCTAGGGTGCTCTTTTTGTTAATACCCCGAATCCTCAGACCATAGGCAATATTTTCATAAATACTCTTGGGGAAGGGATTGGGCTTTTGAAACACCATGCCAATGCGCATCCGCACCTCGATCGGGTCTACATCCTTTGCCATGATGTCCTGTCCTTCCAACAGGATTTGCCCCTCATGACGAGTGCCTGGATAAAGTTCGTGCATCCGATTAAAAGCCCTCAGTAGAGTACTCTTACCACAGCCAGAAGGTCCAATCAAAGCCGTTACCTGCTTTTCTGCTACAGTGATGTTGATATTTTTCAAAGCATGAAAGTTACCGTAGAAGAAATTAAAATTTACAACTTCGGCTTTTAGCTTTTCCCTGGCAATCGTTGTCCGATCCATAATACTTACTTACTCCTACTTCACGACTAAAATTACCACAACTCTTACCACTTAATTCGTTTGCGGAAATATACCCGCAAATAAATTGCTAAGGCATTCATGGAAAGAGTCATAAAAACTAAAATCACCGCCGCCGCACCAGCATTGACCACGTTGAAACCAGGATCAGGACGACCTACCCAGTCAAATACCTGAATCGGCATCACTGTAAAGGGAGCAAATAACCAATCGAAAGGACCATATACCCCTCCCCCTTGCTTGGGACTAAAGGGCACAGGCGGTAAAAACGTCAAAAAGGTCAAAGCCCCGATCGTGACTAGGGGAGCTGCTTCCCCGATCGCCCTAGACAAGCCCACAATAATCCCCGTCAAAATACCGCCAGCAGAAGCGGGCAAAATGTGATCCCAAATCGTCTGCCAGCGCGAAGCACCAATGGCATAGACCCCTTCCCGCAATGCCTGGGGAATAGCTTTAATTGACTCCCGCGTAGTCACAATAATAATGGGCAAAATTAACAGAGCCAAAGTTAAACCCGCTGTAATGATAGTTTCCCCTAACTTCAGTTGAGCCTTAAATACACCCAAAGCTAGTAGCCCGTAGATAATCGAGGGAATACCTGCCAGATTAGAAATATTGACCTCAATGATGTTAGCGACCCATGTGGGAATACCGCCCCTGCCCGCATATTCTTCTAAATATATGCCCGCCCCTATGCCCAAAGGCACTGCGATCGATGCAGTAACTAGAATTACTAAAATTGATCCCACAATAGCAATCTTAATTCCTGCTTCTTCCGGATTAGAGTCCGGTACAGAAGTAATAAATGTTAGAAACCCTGAACCAAAACGTTTCGACCCCTCTATAACTAACTTGCCAATTAAAACAATCAGCACTCCCAGGGTAGAAAACAGTGAACCTAAAGCAAGAGCGACAAAAATTTTATCCACTAACTTTCTTGCATTGATTCCCTTGCGGATAGTCTGTAAGTCAGTGAGTTGAGCAATATCATTAGCATCAGTCATTAGTAGGTCTCCTTAAAGCGCTTGATGAGGAAAAAGCCAATCAGGTTTAATGCCAAGGTAATTAAAGCGAGGGTAAGACCAGCCGCAAAAATACTTTCATACTCCAAAGAGCCGAAGGGCACATCCCCCAAGGTAACTTGCACGATATAGGCAGAGATGGTCGCCGCCCCCTCCAAAGGATTCCAACTGTAAAGGGCTTGCAAACCTCCTGCTACCGCTACAATCATGGTCTCTCCCACGGCGCGGGAAATTCCCAAAATATAGGAAGCCACAATACCTGAAAATGCCGCTGGTAAAATTACATTGATGGCAGTGTTAATTCTGGTGGAGCCAAGGGCATAGGAACCCTCTCGCATCTGGTTGGGTACTGCCCGCATCGCATCCTCAGCAATAGAACTAATAATGGGTATGATGGCAATACCGATAGCTATTCCTGCGCTCAGACGATTAAATCCAGGGATATTTTCGTTAAAAGACCTGACGTAGGGAGATATAACATTCAGTGCAAAGTAACCAAAAACTACAGAAGGCACCCCCGCCAATAATTCTAAAATTGGCTTTAACCACTCCCGCAGTGAGCTAGCGGCAAATTCACTCAAGTAAATTGCTACCGTAGTCCCCACTGGTACAGCTACGATGAGCGCAACAGCAGAGGTGAGTAGAGTACTGGAAAGGAGGGTTAAAATACCGAAATGTTTTTCTTCAAATAAAACCGTCCATTGGGGGTCTTTGATGTTGAAGAAGTCGGCCCAGATGTTCTCCACGCCAACTTCTTTTAGTTCAGGGTTAATGAAAAACCTAAAGCTCTCTCCAACTAGTACCTCCATGATACCGAAGGTCACCAAGACAGAAGATACTGCCGCAAAAAGCAACAATGTCTGAATGATATTTTCTCTAAATTCTCTTGCCTTGCGCTTACCCTTGGATGGGGCAGAGGTAGAAGACAATAATAATTCCGTTGAGTCTGTCACCGATTTGTCCAGATTACGTCTACTTCTTTATAACGATAAATGTACGCTAAGACAAGGGGGAAACTTGTTCCCCCTAGAGCTAGCTTAGTTGGATGCTTCCTTGGAAATAATATCCTTGATGGTTGCACCAATTTCTTGCTTACCGCCAAACACCGTACCAATCTTGCGCTTGATAAAGATGCTGTTCAAAACTGAGGAGTAGTCAGCCGGAGTTAATGGCACGAAGTCAGCTTTCTTGGAGATAGCAGGACCATTGCGCAGGGTGTAAAGAATGAACTTGGTTACTTCATCGCGGTTAGCAGCGCTTTGGTTAACATACAGGAACAAGGGACGAGAGAGGGGCTGGTAGGTACCGTTGATAACGCTTTCGTTGGTGGGAAGAACTGCCTTGTTGGTTTTGGGGTTGACGATCGCTACTGCCTTCAATTTGTCCTTGTTTTCGTCGTAGTAGGACTTACCAAAGTAACCCAGAGCACCACGGTCGCGGGCTACACCTTGTACTAGTACGTTGTCGTCTTCGCTGGCAGTGTAGTCAGCACGGCTGGATTTAGCTTTACCCACGATCGCTTCGGTGAAGTAGTCAAAGGTTCCGGAAGCAGTACCAGCACCATAGAGACGGAGAGGTACATCGGGGAAGCTAGAGCGTACTTGCTTCCAGTTATTGATCTTGGAGCCTGGTTCCCAAATCTTCTTCAATTCGGCAACGGTGAGTTCGTTTGCCCAGTTATTTTGGGGGTTAACTACTACAGTCAAACCGTCAAATGCAACAGGTAATTCGATGTACTTAATGCCATTCTTGGCACAGGTTTCCATCTCTTTTGCCAGGATGGGACGGGAAGCGTTGGAAATGTCGGTCTCACCATTACAGAATTTGCGGAAACCTGCACCGGTTCCAGATACACCTACAGTTACGCGAAGACCAGGGTTGGCTTTTTGGAAGTCAGCTGCCGCTGCTTCAGTGAAGGGGAAAACAGTACTAGAACCATCGGTCTTGATCACTTGCTGAGCTATAACTTGGCTTGGCACTACTGATGCTACTGCCAGGGCGGTAGCGACGATAAATCCACGAGTAGAAAAGTTCATATTGATCGCTTGACTTTGAACTACATAATCACCATAAACCCATAGGGCAATCCGGACACTAATAAGTGATTAACTTCTGGTTAAGAAAAAGTTAAGATAGCCGAACAAGAGTATTTATCATAGCAGTAACTTACCCTACATTTTGGGGTTACATCAAAGAAATTTGGTATATGGGGGCATAAATTTTTGTGAAGTTACATCACGTTTCTATCAGGACTGGAAATATTGGGTCTGCAATTAATTTTTATGAGTGTTTGGGGTTCACGATCGAGGAGCGGTTTACGGCAGGGATTACTTTGGCGTGTTGGCTGGTTGGGAATAGTATGCGGTTGGAGTTGATACAAATTCCTGAGCCTAATTCAGCTCCTGATTGTTTTTTGATGAGGGTTATACGGGGTATTATCATTTGTCTTTTTGGTGGTGGATTTGGAGGCTACCTTGCAGGATTTAGTGAGCAAGTTGGGGAAGGTGAAGCTTTTACTTACTCCGAGGGAACAAACGATCGGTAATGTGACCTATAAAACAGCTTTTATTGCTGATGTAGATGGATTACCGATCGAGTTAATAGAACAGATAGAGTCTTAAGTCCGATACTTCTGCTCATGGTAATTTACCTACGCTGAGGGAAAATTCCCTCATTCCTCCATCCCTTCGCCTGTCCCCTGAGCTTGGGGAAGAGAGAGAAGGGAAGTAGATCAACTATTCCTTTTTCTATTCCCCTCTTCCAAAAAGGAAGAGGGGTAAGTTCTGGTCAGGAAAAATAGAATATCCCTACCTGCCTAATTAATTAGGGACAGTGCTGTATTGGCACAACCTGTTGCCCGATCGATGTATCAATTATCTCTACATCAATACCAAATACCTCTTTAATCCTTTCAGGACTGAGGGCTTTTGCAGGTTGGTCAATGCAATAGAGTCTACCATTCTGCATCAACGCTACCCGATCGCTATAGCGCATAGCAAGGTTTATATCATGCAAGACTGTCACGATCGTGAGTTTCCTTTGAATTTGCAAAGAGTGAAGTAACTCTAAAATCTCTAATTGGTAGCGAATATCTAAAAAAGTAGTAGGCTCATCTAACAATAGAACCTGAGTATTTTGAGCCAAAGCCAGAGCTAAAAAAGCCCGTTGTCTTTGTCCCCCTGATAACTGCTCGATCGGGGTGTTTTGTAATGCTAAAAGATTAGTCTGACAAAGGGCATAGGAGACTTGTTTTTTCCCTTCAGTATCCAATTCCCACTCCCACCAAAACTGGTAGGGATTGCGCCCTAAACTTACCAGTTGAAAGACAGTTAAACCCTCAGGAATAGCGGGCGACTGAGGCAGGAGCGCTAAGGTTTGAGCAGTGTGTCGGGCTGGTTGATTATGAATATTTTTACCATCTAACAAAATAATCCCTGCAGTTGGGGATAAAATTCTACCAATTAGTTTTAATAACGTAGATTTTCCTGAACCATTTGCACCAAGAATTGTTAGCCACTCTCCTTTGACTACTTCTAAGTCAATTCCCTGGATGATTAACTCTTTACCGTAACCACCCTTTAATTGAGATATTTCAAATATGTTCATAACTGTCCTATGCGCCACATTACTCCTGAAGGATTGAATAAAACAAAGTCTCTCATTTTCTAAGGTTCTAGTTAGGGTGGTACAAACCTTATTTTATATTTGTCAACTACCAACGATCAATTTTTTCTAGTCCCCTCTTCCTTTTGTGGAGAGGTCTAGGGTGAGGGTTTCAGAAAAAGCAACATAAGTTCTGGAGACTTCATATGATGTTGCTGGAACAAATGCTTTAATTTCCATAGTGATTAAATTCATAATTTACTTAATACTTTAGAACAATTAAGTAGACCTATCGTTTAGACAATAACCAGGTAAAAAAAGGCGCACCAATTAACGCAGTAACCGCACCTACAGGTAATTCAATACTACCTAATCGGGCAAGGGTATCAGCGCTAGTTAATAATAAAGCGCCGATCAAACCGGACATTGGTAATACCCGGAGGTAGTCTTGACCTACTAATAATCTTGCTAAATGAGGAACAACTAAGCCGACAAAACCAATTAATCCACTAACGCTGACAGCAGTAGCTGTCAATCCCGCAGAAGTTAAACCAATTCCTAAGCGTAACCATTTCAAAGAAACTCCCAAACTAACTGCCATTTCATCTCCTAAGCTAAGTAAATTCAGAAATTTGGCTAAAGAAATAGAGATTAAAATACCGATCGTTACATAAACTCCGATCGTATTCACTTCATCCCATCCCCTCCCGTTTAAGCTACCGATGAGCCAGTTGAGAGCTACTTGCACCCGATCGTCTGCTAATAATAATAACATTGAAGTTAAGGAACCTAAAAAAGCACTGACCGCCACACCACTTAGAATTAGACGTTGGACAGAAAGACCATTAGCACTCCAAGACAAAGCATAAACAAGTAAGGTTGTCCCGATCGCTCCTAACCATGCAATTAAAGGAATAAGATTAAGACCGATACCACGAATAAGAGGAATAACTGCCGCTAAACCAGCTCCTGCCGAAATTCCTAATAAATAGGGATCAGCTAAGCCATTGCGCAACATCCCCTGCATCAGACTACCCGAAATACCAAGAGAAGCTCCCACTAATACGGCTAACAACACTCTTGGTAAACGCAAATCCCACACGATCGTTTGATTTAATTCCTCTCCCTGTTTGAATAATGCCTGCAAAACTTCTGCTAAAGGAATGGGGACAGAGCCTAAACTGATGGCAATGGTCATTACCAAAAGTAAAAGAGCGATCGTGCATAAAGCAATAAACCACTGCTTCATTTTGCTCTCTCAGTCGCCAAGGTCATCTTTACCCCTTCTATCTGACGTAGTATATCAATTACCTGGATAACCTTACCATAGTTAACTGCTTTATCTGCTTGTAGGGAAACAACTAATTCTTGATCTTTTTCTTTCATTTTTCGTTGTTGTAATTGATTGCTGAGATCGGTGTAATCTATTGGCTTGCCATCTAAAGCGATCGTGCCATCTTTCTGAATTGACAAAAAGACCCGTTGGGAAGACTGGGATTTGGCAGTGCTTGCCCTAGGCAGATTAACGGAAAGACCAAAATTCTGGGAAAGGAATAGAGAAGATATAATAAAAAACGCTAGGATTGAAAAAGTAACATCAATTAAAGAAGTAACGTTAATAAACGGAGTGATTTCTGGTTCTTCAGGTAAGCGCATTTCTAGTCTGCTCCACTTTATCATGATAACGACGGAAAATGAGTTCTAACTGTCCACCATATTCTTGAATTAAATAAATCTGGCGTTGATAAAACCCGCGAAACATGTTAGCAAAGAATGACGTAAAAATAGCTATAACTAAACCTGTCGCTGTAGTAATGAGAGCTTCGCTGATACCTCCAGTTACTGCTGCGGCTCGTTCTCCTGAAAGATCGCCGAATTGAACAGAGGCAAAAGAAGTCATCAAACCGGTAACTGTGCCTAACAAACCCAATAAAGGACTAAGGGTAATGACAGAGTCAAAGACTGTGTTAAACCTCTTCAAAACGGGTATTTCTGCCTGGGCGGCACTCTCAAGAGCAATTTGAAACTCTTCTGTGTTAGGACGATCGAGTTCCAGAGCGGCTAAAAAAATGCGCGCGATCGGTAAATCAATTTCCAATTCTAATTTTTTCCTTGCTGCTTCGCTGTTAGTGCGATATAACCTTAAAACATCCCGCACAACTTTACTTTGACGGCGGGAAACTCTGAACCAAAACAAACACCGTTCTACAATTAAAACGATCGCTACTGAAGAAGCTAAAAAGAGAGGATACATGACAATGCCCCCCTTGTTGAAAAGATCGAATAACTGTTGTATCATAGGCTAAATGAATAATTGAACAATGTAGTGAGGAGAGTAAAAAGGAGTAAAAACATCTGTTAACTGCTGTCATCCTCGATCGATGTGGGTACTGGAGGGACAAGAGTTACAGGTTTATCCGGCATTGGTTGGGGGGCTGCCTGACGTTGTTTTTCTATTTCCCGCTGTCTTTGTCTTTCTTGCGCTTGTTTTTGATACTTTGTGCCCTCGATCTGAAAATCAATTCTAGCGGCAACTTCTTGTCTGCCATGCTCAGAGGGAGTAAACCGCCATCTTTTAGCTTGCTCGATCGCGGCTTGGTCTAGTTCTGAATGACCACTAGACTTTACTACTCCCACTCTAATTACCGTGCCATTGGCATCGACATCTATACTGACTTTCACTTCCCCTTCAATTCCTTTTTCTTTCGCGCCGGGGGGAAAAGAGGGTTTATCGCATTGCAGACAACCAAATCGCGGTTTGTTGGGGTTGTTTTTATTCTCTGGATGAGGCTCTGGTAGCTTAGTGGCTTTTGTCTGCAGTGGTGTGACATTTTGATCGGGAGAGTCATTGCTTTGACAATTGTCACATGAGGGAGTCGGACTAGAAACTGTCCCCCTATTAGCAGAGGTTTCTGTACTGCTAGCTTCAGGGATATGGGTTTCTGCTTTAGATAAATTGGCAGACACAGGTGCAGAAGTAGGGGAAAGCGGATTAGATTCTTCGGCAAAATTTGATTTATTTTCTGATTGAATTGGGGGAATTGCAGCAGATGGTACTTCTGATTGGGGATTATCCCTTTCCTCGATTGGTTCTGGTTTAGGAGGATCGTTTCTTGTCACGATCGGTTCTAATTTAGGTGCAGTTTGTGGCACGATCGGTTCTGGTTTAGG
>PHFO01000061.1 GCA_002861535.1 Cyanobacteria bacterium M5B4
CTAGGGTGAGGGTTTCAAAAAAGCAACGTAAGTCCTGTATCTTTTGTTGTTCCGCTGCCATTTTGGGAGAGCACCAGGTAAGTTATTAACCTTTTGATTGTCGATCGCACTCTCTGTATGACTTGGCAATAGCTTCTATCTCTTGTTTGTCTGCCATAGCAATACGATCTATCTCTAGGACTTACGCCAAGCAAAATTGCCCTTCATCCCTCAATTCCACAGCGGGGAGAAGGGAAGTGTATCAATTTTTTCTTGTTCTCTCTCCCCTTTTGGGAGAGGGTTTCAGAAAAAGCAACGTAAGTCCTGTATCTCTTTACTGTTTATCATCCCGATCGATCGTTTTGAGCATCTTGTAAAAAATGATGAAAAGAAAAAACAAAACAGCAGGACACTGCTATTGGGAAAGTGTCTGCCGCCTGGAACCCCGACTAGAGGGCTTCTTTCAGTAAATGTTTGATGACGTTATCCTTGATCATCAACTGTCGCAAAAGTTCTAATACAAATTCTTGGGATTGTTGAGGGTTGAGGTTCTTTACTTGTTCTTCGTAGACTTTGAGGTTAAACTCTTGTTCCAGACTCAACTCTAAAGGAATACCCATAGGACTACCTCCAATTTGTAAAGTAAATGTTAATTATTATTTTATTCGCTTGACAATATTACGACTGTGCTCATTTAGACTGATTTTAATTTTAAGGTATGGCTAAGCGATCGTGCGGTTAAGTTGCCGGAGGTGGTACATTGCTTGGACTTGTTCATCGCGTTTAGCAAGCATCCGGGCGAGGGTGAGCCATTCTCTACCCCACCGATCGGCTTGGGAATAATTTTGCTGGGCAACATAGCTGAGAGTCAATCCTTTAGCCGCCTGCATTGCCAGGACTGGTTGATCCAGGGGGGTGGCGATCGTTCGGGATTGTTCCAGGTATTCGATGGCGGTGTGATGGAGTCCCATCCCGGCATAGGCAGTACCCAGTTGCATTGCGGTATAGGCTTGTTGGGGGCGATCGTTTTTAGTAAGCTCAGCTAACTTTTGCAGATGGGAGATGGCACTTTCATAGTGTTTGAGGTGAATGTAGCAGGTGCCAATATGGCGTAGGGTTTTAAGAGTCTCGAGCGGGAATTGGTCGCAGGCGCTGTGATTGAGGAATTGATTGTAATAACCGATCGCCGTCCGATATTGATGGAGAGCATAATAAATGTTACCCAACTGATGCAGAATATAGGCTTGTTCTTGATAGAGGTCTTCAGCTTCTGCTAAGTCGAAATATTTCTGATAAAAACTGATCGCAGCTTGATAGTTACCTAAAGATTGATGAAGTGCTGCCAATCCCTTGAAGCACTGAATTTCTAAACCGCGATCGGCACCTTGGTGTGTGAGTTTCAGCGCAGTTTCGAGATAGGAAAGAGCCTTGGGCATTAAGTCTAAGTTATGGGCTAGGATTCCTGCCGTAGACAGTATCCAACCATGTAAAACGGGATCGGAAATTCTGCGCCCCCCCTGCCGCCAATGGGGAGGCAACAGTTGTTCACACAGTTCTAGAAGTTCTTCACGAATTTGGGTTTGACTTAGATCGAATTGTTGAATTGTTAGGGCGGCTTCATCCCATTGTTCGTTATCAATTAGCATCTGCGTTGCTGTCAATAATTCCTGCCAATCTATAGGGGATTCTTTATGGGGCAATATAGTTTCAATTACTGGCAAGTTCCCTTCTTCTGTAACAATTATTTCGTCAGTATTTGAAATTTCTGGGGAGTTATCAACGATCGGTTCTGGTGCTAATTCCAGCTCAGGTTGAGGGACATTGACGACTTCAGAATCAACGATCGGTTCTGGTGCTAATTCCGGCTCAGGTTGAGGGACATTGACGACTTCAGAACCAACGATCGGTTCCACACTGCTTCGAAATAAATGGGAAGCCAATCGAGGGATACTGACCCGCTTAGTCGCAGGAGGGTTGACAGGTGCAACAGTAGGCTCTTTCCCCAAAATCTCATCTGCCTTAGTCGCAGAGACCCGCGTAATCTTCTGCCAATCCAATTCCAGATGCTCACAAATTCGCAAAAATGTATCAGCATCGATCGGTCTGCCTGCCATAAACTCCCTTACTTTGTATAGCGAGATTTCCAGAACTTCCGCCAATGCTTTTTGGCTAGAAATACCATGCTTTTCCATCGCCGCCTTGACGCGCCTTAAAGAGTTAGCATGAACCTTGAGCGTTTGGGACATAACCTACCTAAAAACAGGAATGAGCTATAGTAATTTTCCTATGATTTTTCCATAAACCCAAGAAAATATTGACAAACATGGGAAATCAATCTCTAAAGGATTAGTATGTTATGGGTGAAAATTCTAGGGATATTATGAACTGTACTCCGATACAGACAGATGCCTGGTTACGTGGACTATTGAGTGTTGCCCTCGCCGACGATAACTTTAGTCCCAAAGAAAAGGACTTCTTTCAAGAGTTGCTATCATCTCAGCACCTCGAAAATGACCACCCCGATCGGTTTTCTGTGATCTCCCCCGCCGAATTAGCCGCCGCCTTTGGCAAGGATGACGCCTTAGCGCAAAATTTTCTGCGCACAGCAGTAATGATGGCAATGGTAGATGGGGAATACTCAGATTCGGAAGACAAGTTAATCCATGAATACGCTAGCGCCCTTGGACAGGAGATTAAAGAAATGACTGAATTGCGTGCTCACTTCACCAACCCCCTCCAAATCGATCAAGACGTTCTCACTCCCGTTAAAAATTGGCTCGATCACCTGGAAATTAAAGAACAACGTTTAGCCCGATTCCTCTGTCGCGCGATCCCCGCCCAATGTCCCTTTGAGCGGGATGTGGTGCTGTTTGGTAAAAAGATTATGCACATTCCGGCTATGTGTAAACTCAATCCCCTCTACGATCAACTGATTGGGTTGCGGTTTCGTTCCCTTTCTTACTTGGCTGATGAATGCGGCGAAGATGTAAGTGAGTTCTGCTAAGAATGACTGATTGTAACAACAATTCCTTTTGCTAGACAAGCTCCCTTCGACAGGCTCAGAGAGCAATCTATCGAGGTAGGACTTACGCCAAGCAAAATTGCCCCTTCTCCTACAGCGGGGAGAAGGTAACTGTATCAATTTTTTCTAGTAGTAGCCTCTCCCTTCTTGAGAGAGGGTTAGGGTTTCAGAAAAAGCTAGCGGAAGCCCGACAAGCTTAGGGAGAGAGTCCAAGCCAGTTTTACAACAGTTAAATGCCCAGCCGTTGATAAATTTCGTCTAAATGCTTGAGATGGGCTTGGGGGTCGAAACAATGGGCGATCTCTGCTTCTGTCAGATGTTGTCTGACTTCTGGATCGGCTTCGATCAAACGGCGGAAGTTACCCTCTGGATTGTTCCAGGCTTCGTGGGCGTATTTTTGCACCAGGCGATAACTGTGATCGCGGCTCATGCCTTTGTTGACTAGGGCTAGCAATACCTGCTGGCTAAATACAACCCCGCCGTAACAAAAGAGATTGCGCTCCATATTGGCGGGATAGACCTGCAAGTTCTGAATCAGGTCAATAATTTCTGTCAACATAAAATGGAGTAAAATGCAACAATCAGGCAACATTACCCGCTCTGTCGCTGAGTGGGAAATATCCCGTTCGTGCCACAGGGCAACATTTTCTAGGGCGGTGGTGGCATAACCCCTCAGCATCCTTGCCATGCCGGTTAAACGCTCCGATCGGACGGGATTGCGCTTGTGGGGCATAGCGGAAGAACCCTTCTGTCCTGGGGCAAAAAATTCTTCTACTTCTAAGACATCGGTGCGCTGGAGGTTACGAATTTCTACGGCGAAGCGCTCGATCGTGGCTCCCACTAGGGCAAAAACCTGGATAAATTCGGCATGACGATCGCGGGAAATCACTTGCGTAGAGGCGCAGTCCGGGCGCAGCCCTAACTTCTTACAAGCGATCGCTTCAACTTTGGGGTCAACGTTAGCGTAGGTGCCAACCGCGCCCGAAATCTTGCCTACAGCGATCATCTTACCCAGGTTTGCCAATCGTTCCCGTTGGCGCATTACTTCGGCTAACCAGCCTGCCAGCTTAAAGCCAAAGGTGATCGGTTCAGCTTGAATGCCATGGGTTCTGCCCGCCATCAGGGTATTACGGTGTTGTTGGGCTTGGTAACGCAGGGTCTGGATCAGATTTTCCACCAGCCCCAAAATTAGCTGCAAGCTGCTGGTCATCTGTAAAGACAGGGCAGTATCTAAAACATCGGAACTGGTCAAACCTAGATGGATATATCTGCCTGCTTCCCCCACATGTTCATTGACATTGGTGAGAAAGGCAATCATGTCGTGGCGGACTTCGGCTTCAATGGCAGCAATCCGATCGGGGTCAAATTTTGCACGGGCACGGATCACTTCCACTGCCTCCCCAGGGATATAGCCTAGCTCTGCTTGGGCTTCACACACTGCAATTTCGACATCTAGCCAAGTTTGAAATCTGTAGGCATCAGTCCAGAGTTGCCCCATAGCGGGGAGGGTATACCGATCGATCAAGATAAATTTGGGAACGCAATTGCCCTATTTTAGCGCCGATCGGGGAACTGGCACAGCAGCGGCATAAAAAACTTCCCGATCGTAGGATACTTACAGGGTAAATTTACGGGAGCAATTATGACGACAAAACCACTGACTTTGATGGAAAAACTTTCCTATGGAGTGGGAGATTTTGGCAGTGCTATTACTACTAACTTACTTTCCTTTTATTTATTATTTTTCTTTACTAACATTGCCGGCATTCCGCCAGGAAAAGCAGGGGTAATCTTATTGGTTGGTAAATTATGGGACGGCATTAACGATCCGATGATTGGTGCATTAAGTGATGGCACCCGATCGGTTTTAGGGAGAAGATTACCTTGGATGATTTATAGTGCCATTCCCTTGGGGATAACTTTTGCTTTGCAGTGGTTAATTCCTACTTCTAATCCTGATTTATTATTTTGGTACTACATTATTATTTCCTTGCTATTTAATACTTTTTACACTGCGGTAAATTTACCCTATACTGCCCTTACCCCAGAATTAACGCAGGACTATAACGAACGCACTACCCTCAATAGTTTTCGATTTAGTTTTTCCATCGGGGGCAGTATTTTAAGTCTGGTCATTGCTTTGGGGATATTTTCTCTTCTATCTAATCAATCCGATCGTTGTACTCAGTCTCTCCCCTATCTTGTCTTAGGACTAGTTATTGCTATCTTGGCGATTGGTTCTACTTTTCTCTGTATCTTGGGTATTAAAAGGAGAGTTAAACAACAACTATTAGAACACCCGATCGGGAATCAAAAAGAGATTTCATTTATAGAACAAGTAAAGACAGCCATTAGTAACCAGGCATTTTTATATGTAATTGGCATCTACTTTTTTTCTTGGCTGGCATTACAGATTACTGCATCAATTATTCCCTACTATGTTGCCGACTGGATGAAATTACCCCCAGCCGTATTTACTCAAATTATGATTTTAATTCAAGGTACTGCCCTATTGATGTTATTTGTCTGGAGTAAATTAAGTATTAAGTTAGGTAAAAAAGTAGTATTTTTCCTAGGAACTTGTCTCTGGATTATTGCCCAATTGGGGTTATATCTCCTCCAACCAGGGCAGTTAAATTTAATGTTGGGGTTAGCAGTTTTAGCAGGAGCAGGTTTATCCACAGCCTACTTAATTCCTTGGTCCATGATTCCTGATGTCACAGATTTAGATGAGTTAAATACCGGCAAAAGAAGGGAAGGAATTTTCTACGCCTTTATGGTATTAGTACAAAAGTTGGGGTTAGCGATCGGGTTATTTCTGTTAGGAATTATGCTAGAACGATCGGGGTTTGTCCAAGCTACTGCCTGCGCGCCGCCTCCCCTACAACCCGATTCTGCCCTAGAAGCAATTAGAATTGCTATTGCCCCTATTCCTGCCATTTTGTTGTTAGTTAGTTTGCTATTAGCCTACTTTTATCCCCTCAGCCAGGAAGCCCACACAGTCATACTTTTAAGACTACAAGAACAACGCCAAACTAACAATCAACAGACCTAAGTCAAAATTTTCCTCCTCTTTGTTGAGAGAGAACCTAGAATAAAATGTAATTTGACATCTCTAGGAATGTGATTTTGTTTGATAATTTAATCGCTAAGCATCCTTTTCTACCGCGATTTTGGCAATTATCGATCGTCAGTGTACTGTCAAATATGATGGTGCCTCTGGCGGGTTTAGTAGATACTGCTTTTCTGGGGCATCTCGCCGACCTCAATCAGTTGGCAGGGGTAATTTTAGGGGGAATTTTATTCGATTATTTGTACCGTATCCTCAAATTTTTGCGCTCTAGTACCATTGCCCTTACTGCCTCTGCCCCAGAGGGGGAAGCTCTGCTCACGGTTCTACTGCGGAGCCTTATGGTTGCCCTCACGATCGGGTTTAGCATCCTATTATTGCAATATCCCATCTGCAATTTAGGCTTTGCGCTAATTGCCGGCAGTCCTGATTTAGAAGCGTCAGGGGTCAACTATTTTAACGGACGGGTTTGGGGTGCCCCTGCGGTGTTAGGTAATTTTGTCCTGATCGGTTGGTTTTTAGGGCAAGAAAAAACGGCTGTTGTTCTATTGATGTCCTTAGTAGGTAATGGAGTCAACATAATTTTAGACTATTTGATGATTAACCCATGGGGTAGTGGAGGAGCTGGACTTGCCACTGCAATTAGTCAGTATTGCGCCTTTTTTGTGGGGGTAATTATTGCGATTAAAACGATCGGGTGGTTTCCCGGAGTATTAAATTCCCTACTAACAGAAGTAGGATTTAAGCAAACAATAACGCTCAAAGCTAATGTACTGATTCGTTTTTTAGTGCTAATTTCTGTCTTTGCCATTTTTACTAATTTAAGCGCCCGCCTGGGTTCCAACTTTCTCACTGAAAACGGTCTGCTCCTGCAAATTGCCCTGTTGAGTCAATTTACAATTCAGGGTATAGGTATGACCACCCAGACCCTCGTGGGCAGGCTCTACAAAGAAGGAGAAGCCCAGCAAATGCTCCCCTTAATTCAAATTTCTATTATTTTCAGTACAACGATCGCTTTGCTAATCGGCTTGATTACAGTAGCCTTTCCTAAATTTGTCTTTAGTCTACTGACAAATCATCTAGAAATTCAAACTGCCATGGAAAGCTATGACTTTTGGTTGCTCCCATTACTAATTTTTACAGCGGTGGCATTTATGTTAGAAGGCTATTTTATTGGCTTAAAAGAAGGAACTATACTGCGTAATTCTTCAATTTATAGTTTTTTATGGGGATTCTTACCCCTAGCTGGGTTGGGGGTCTACTATCAAAACAATCATCTACTCTGGGCTGCTTTAACCTTGTATATGCTTTCCCTGGCAATTTCCTTGGCACTACAACTGCCCCAAACCCAGCGGTTAGTGAGTGCCAATTTTTCAGAAACTGCCCCTTGAACCAGAGACAAGACTTCAGGAGATGCGTCTGTGGGTGACTTGATCAGCGATCGCAAGTAGGGTTTGGGGCACATTTACCCCGGTCACTACCACAGAAGTGTGATCCGATCGGTCTTCGATTGCGCCCAGTAGCACTGCCTCTGGCACCAAATCCCAGGTAATCAACTCCATCAACTCATCTAACACAAGCAGATGGTAATCACCAGAAGCAAGAGCTTTAGCCGTAAAAGACCACAGGGCAAGGATGTTAGACCTTTCTTGGGATTCGAGGCAGGGAGCAGCTAAATCTAAATTACGCCCTAAGTCTGCCCGCAGCCATTGTAAATTTTCCACCAGTTTGACGGGAGAACCCAGCCCCTGACCAATGCCGCCCTGGAAAAACTGCACAATCAAAACTTTGTTACCCTGACTAGCTACCCGCATGGCATTTACCATCACGTCCGTTGGGAAAGACCGCTCTGGGGTTGTAAATACCTGTACAATGCCCCTGGGTAATTTACGGGCAATACGGGGCTTCAAAAGAGCGGGTTCAATTTGGGCTACCATAATAAATGTAGTGTTTCACTAACTAGATTCATCATACCAGACACTAGATGTAGTTCATGCAAGTTTTTTTCTGCCATCAGTTTCCCTGCCCCGCCACCTCCCCCCCCGATCGGGAATCTATTATGTCACGGCGGCATGGGTAATCTTTTATGTGGGTAAGTCGGCAAATCTGCGGCGGCGCTGGCGTTCCCATCACAAACAGGCGGAATTTGAAGCACTCCGTCCCTTCGGCAGGATTCACTACCATCTGTTGCCCACCGATCGGCTTCAGGCGCAAGAGAGCAAAGAAATCAAGCGCCTCCAGCCCCCCTGGAATAATAAAACCCTGGCACCAGGGGAGCGCCTCTGGCTCAAAATCACCACTGGCATCCGCATGGCCTGCCTGACAGCGCTGGGGGGACTGATGTTAATAGCAACGGTACAGTGGTTAGTTAGGTGATACTTAACAAACTGTTAGGTGAACCTGGCGATAGAATCCTAACACTGCGACAGGTGTTTATTGGCTGACCAGCTCCTATCTTTAGATATGTAGCT
This sequence comes from Cyanobacteria bacterium M5B4, assembly GCA_002861535.1. GTDB lineage: Bacteria > Cyanobacteriota > Cyanobacteriia > Pseudanabaenales > Pseudanabaenaceae > M5B4. The sequence goes on from PHFO01000061.1 coordinate 8,543, forward strand.
GCTCCGCTCCCCTATGAATGTCCCTTTTACCTCAGCCCACAAACAGGAAATCCATAGACTGCTCAAAAGCTATCAAGCCCAGCCCACCGCTCGGGTACGCACCCAGCTGGTCAAGCTAAATACCGGCTTAGTCAAAAAAGAAGTGTCCTACTGGCTACACCAGACCCAAGAAAGCTACGAAGACCTGATGCAAATCGGCTTTATGGGGCTTTTAGGAGCGATCGATCGGTTTGAATTTTGTCGCGGTTGTGCCTTTAGTTCCTTCGCCACCCGCTACATCCGCGGCGAGATTCAGCACTACCTCCGCGATAAAAGCGCCACCCTGCGCCTGCCCAGACGCTACAGCGACCTATACCAACAATCCCTGCGATCGGTGCAACAACTCCGCCAGCAACTGGGCAGAGAACCCAACGACCAAGAAATAGCCCATGCCCTGCAAGTAAGCCCCGCCGAATGGCAAGAAGTGAAACTCGCCCAGCGCAACCGCATCCCCCTCAGCCTCGATGCCCCCCTCAACGACGATACCCAAGCCAATCTAGGAGAAACCGTCTCCGATCCCAAAAGTTGCGCCGCCAGCCAAGAAGAAATATGGCGGCTCCATCAGGCAATGGCATCCCTAGAGCAACGCACCAGAGAAATTTTAGAATACGTCTTTTTAGAAGACCTACCCCAAAAACAAGTCGCCCAAATGCTGGGACTGACCACCGTAACCGTCTCCCGTCAAGTCAAAAAAGGACTCAATGCCCTCAAGTCCTCCCTCACACAAGCAGCTTAAATTTGCCAACCGTGATATGGTAGGATGATTGACTAGTTAAATCTTCCAGGAATGAAAATCACCTCCGAAATTCTCCCCAAAAGCCAAATTCGTTTTCATATCGAGGTGGAAGGGGAATACTCCCGCAACCTGCACGATCGTATTTTGAAGGACATGGTGCGGAACGTTAGAGTCCCTGGCTTCCGACCCGGCAAAGCTCCCAAACAGTTAGTCATCAGTCATATAGGCACAGAGACTTTGAGAACCTCAGTAGTAGAGCAGCTAATTCAAGATGTCATCAACTTTACTATCGACAACAGCCCCAAAGATAAAGACCTACTAGGCGGTCCCCTCATAGAGCCTAGCGTAGAGGAATTACTACAAAGTGTTGTCATTGGTTCTCCCCTCAATGTCTCCCTAACTTTAGACTTCTACCCCGAGGTGATTCTGGGAGACTACAAAAACCTGGTCGTCAAAGCCGGCAAGGCAGAACCAGACCCTAATTATGTCCAAGACACCCTGCATAATTACCGCCTCAAGCAAGCCACCTTGATCCCCGTAGAAGACCGTCCCGTAGCGGCTGGCGACATCGTAATTGTAGACTCAGAAGTAATCAATCTCGCCGACGACTCGATCGTGCCGCAACTGTCCAGGTCGGGAGTAAAACTCGAACTCAATGACTCCATCATCGGTCTGGAAATGTTTAACATGATTTTAGGCATGGAGATCAATGAAGTCCGGGAAAAAGAATTGATCGTACCAGATGAATTCCCCATCGAAGCAATCCAGGGAGCCTCAGTTAGGGTCAAGCATCATGTTGTTGAGATCAAGCGCCCCGAACTCCCCCCCCTCGATGACGAATTTGCCCGCTCCATTAGTCAGCAAAACACCCTAGAGGAACTGCAAGAAGTACTACAAAAAATAGCTGTAGAATTGGCAGAAGTACAAACCCAGAACAACATCGAAGATGCTATCCTCCATGCCCTCAAGGAGATTACTACTGTTGATCTGCCGGACACTTTAATTGATGCGGAAGTCAATTCCCTTGTCCAGGGTTCAATTAGGAGAGCTGCAGCAGAGCTAGGGATAGAACTGGAAGAATTTAAGAGAAACATTGACCCTGAAACTAAGAAAGTATTGTGGCAGACTGCCCTACAAGATGGCATAGAACGGGCAAAATCCAATGCCGCTCTGCTGAGAATATTTGAATTAGAAAACCTGGAGATTCCCCCAGAGCGTTATCAAGACTTTATGCAGCAATTAAAGGAATCTGTGGGCAGTTCTCAGGATCATAAGCGTTTAGAATTTTTTGCCCAGGAAACCCTGAAAAAGGAAATTGCCCTGGAATGGCTGAAGGAGAAAGCCACGATCGAGTTAATTTCTGAGATGGAAATAGAAGCGGAATTCTCCGAATCTACCCCAGAAAACCCCAGGGAGGAGTCAGTACAATCGCCAGAAACAGAGGATTTGGTGCATAATACGGACAGCTAGCTAATATCTGTGGCTAATACCTATGACTGTAGACTCAATTTTCGCCAACGAGCGGATTCCTATGATTGTGGAGACCACCGATCGGGGGGACCGCACCTCAGACATCTACTCCCGCTTACTACAAGAGCGCATTGTTTTTTTAGGAACTGGGGTAGATGACAAAATCGCCAACGTCATTATTTCCCAATTGCTATACCTAGAAGCAGAAGACCCCCACAAGGACATCTATCTTTACATCAACTCCCCTGGAGGATCGGTCTCTGCTGGGATGGGAATTTATGACACAATGCAGCATATCAGCCCCGATGTTTCTACAATCTGCATGGGTCTAGCCGCCAGTATGGGGGCATTTTTATTGGCAGCGGGGGCAAAGGGTAAGCGCTTTTCTTTGCCCAGTTCTCGTATTATGATCCATCAACCCGCCGGTGGTGCCCAGGGACAAGCGATCGATATTGAAATTCGTGCCAGGGAAATCTTGTACATCAAAGGGCTACTCAACCGCATCCTGGCGGAGCGGACTGGGCAGCCCCTAGAGAAAATCGAAATCGACACCGATCGGGATTTCTTTATGTCCCCCGAAGAAGCTAAGACCTACGGGTTGATCGATGAAGTCATGTACAGTCCCCGATCGGCGAAAGCTCCCAAGCCCCCCTCCCTTGTATCTACTCTCTAAGGAAAACAGTTATGCCGAAGTATGAAGCCCATCTCAAATGCTCTTTTTGTGGCAAGTCCCAAGAACAGGTGCGCAAACTAATAGCTGGTCCTGGGGTATACATTTGTGACGAGTGCGTAGACCTGTGCAACGAAATCCTAGACGAGGAACTACTGCCTAGCCAGCCCCGCCGCGAACAAAAAGAAAAACGCAAACGGGGTTCCACCAATTTCCACCAAGTACCCAAGCCCAGAGATATCAAAAAATACCTAGATGAGCATGTCATCGGGCAGGACAATGCCAAAAAAATTCTGTCTGTCGCCGTCTATAACCACTACAAGCGCCTCAACTGCCTCGATCAGTCCCTCAATGAAGACGGCGTGGAACTGCAAAAGTCCAACATTTTGTTGATTGGTCCTACAGGGTGCGGCAAAACCCTCCTTGCCCAGACCCTAGCAGAACTACTGGATGTCCCCTTTGCTGTGGCTGACGCCACTACCCTCACGGAAGCAGGCTATGTGGGAGAAGACGTAGAAAACATTTTGCTCCGCCTATTACAGGCAGCCGACCTAGACGTGGAAGAGACTCAGCGGGGCATCATCTACATTGACGAAATTGACAAGATAGCCCGTAAGGGAGAAAACACTTCAATTACAAGGGATGTGTCGGGGGAAGGAGTGCAGCAAGCCCTACTCAAAATCCTAGAAGGCACGATCGCTAACGTCCCGCCCCAAGGAGGCAGAAAACACCCCTATCAAGAATGCATTCAAATTGACACCAGTAACATTCTATTTATCTGCGGCGGCGCTTTTGATGGCTTAGAAAAAATTATTGAACAACGGTGTCGCAAACGATCGACTTTAGGCTTTGAACTAGAAACCAGCCAAGTATCTAGCAGAGAAGACCGCAAAGCAGATCTTCTCAGGGAACTCCAGCCTGAAGACCTAGTCCGCTACGGAATGATTCCCGAATTTATTGGACGGGTGCCAGTTACAGCCGTGATTAACCCCCTAGACGAAGAAGCATTGGTCTCAATTTTGACCACGCCCCGCAACAGTCTAGTCAAGCAATATCAAAAACTCCTGATGATGGACAATGTGCAACTAGAATTTCAAGAAGAAGCCCTCCGCGCCATCGCCCAGGAAGCCCATCGCCGCAAAACCGGAGCCAGGGCATTGCGGAGCATTGTCGAGCAACTGATGCTAGACGTAATGTACGAATTACCCTCCCGCAAAGATGTCTCAATTTCCAAACATTGCCTTATTACTAAGGACATGGTACAGGAATTGTCCACCGCAAAGATATTGATGCACCCCTCATCTTTACCAAAAACAGAATCAGCATAGGGCACAATAGGGGTAGACATTTACAAAGGTACATTATGTCACCCCCGGTAATGCTGGTGGATGGATACAACATAGTCGGCGCTTGGCGTTCTCTACAGGACGTAATAGCCAATGGCGACTTGGCAATGGCAAGGGAACAGCTAGTAGAGATTTTGACCAGCTATAGCGCCTACCGTGGTTTACATACCACGATCGTGTTTGATGCTTACAATAGCCTAGCCCCCGCCGTAACCGAAGAAGTAACAGAATATCTTAAGTTGCACTACACCGAATATCGGCAAACTGCAGACAGCTATATCGAAAAAGTCTGCGCCCAACTCCGCCGTCAACGCCGTATCATTGTAGTTACATCCGATCGGGCACAACATATCACTACCACAGGATTTGGGGCAGAATGGATGTCAGCAATGGTTCTAGAGCAGGATGTAAGAGCGGCAGAGCAGGGAATAAGGCGCAAACAACGATCGAAGTCAGCCAATCATCGCAGACTCCACAGTGTTATGAACGAAGAAGTCAAGCGCAAACTAACAGATTGGCGGAGCCAGCTAAGTCAGTAAGTCGTCGGAGGAGAAATCTCCTGCTTTGTCATAACCTCGCAATCCCTCTGAATTTGATCCTTTAACTCCTCAAAACTCCCAAACTTACGCTCCCCGCGAATATAGCGCACCAACTCCACCTCAATTTCCTGATCATATAAATTACCCCGCCAATTTAACAAATGCACCTCAATCGATCGTTTTGCCTCCCCCGCCACCGTCGGACGAAAACCAATATTCATCACTCCTGGATTCCCCCCCACAACCACACCATAAACCCCATCCTTAGGCAAATATTTTTGCGGATCAACCCGTAAATTCGCCGTCGGGAACCCTATTTTTCTACCCAACTGCTGACCCATCATCACACCACCTAAAATACTGTAGCGGCGACCCAACAAATCATTAGCCAACGCCACATCCCCCATTGCCAAAGCCATCCTAATTGCCGAACTACTAATCCTGACTGATGCCCCAGACGAAATCTTCTGCTCCTCCACAACACACAAATCATCACCCCACAAAGCCCGTAAACTTTCCACATCCCCAAGACGCTGAAAGCCAAACCGAAAATTAAAGCCCACACTAATAAATTCTGCCCCCAGCGCTTTTTGCAACACCTGAACCATAAATGTTTCCGCCCGTAACTTCGCCAACTCCTCATCAAAAGGCAGCAACACCAATTGCTCAACCCCCAAACGCTCCAACAAAGTTACTTTTTCAGGCAAAGGCGTCAACAACAGCGACTGCCCCAAAAAAATCCTTCGGGTGAGGATTAAAACTCACCACCGTACTTACAAGCCCCTGTCGCCCCAAAATTGGCTCAATTACCCGCCTATGCCCACGGTGAATCCCATCAAAATTCCCCAACGCGATCGCAGTAGGTCCACGCACAAAATTCAGATCACTAACTACAATCACCGTTAAACCCAGCCTATAGCTAAAAAAATTCTAGACCAAAACCAAGGCGCCAAGGCAAAAAAACTAAATACAAAAAAGT
>PHFO01000062.1 GCA_002861535.1 Cyanobacteria bacterium M5B4
CTTTAACCCGATCGAGCCTTCTGGGATTGGTGGTGCTAAAATTGCGCAAGCCATCAAAAATATGTTGTGATAAGCACTTTACTACACAAGTAAGTTAGTAGTTTTAGGAGGATATTTTTAAGAACGAGGATATAATAACGTACAAGCTTGATTAAGGATTAAATCCTATGGGTCTAGAAAGTATCATAAACTTCTTTGGAAGTAATTGGGATAAGTTAGTCCACTATTTGAATGACGACTTCCACAACACAACATCTGATGAAAAAATGAGATTTGCTAGTGAGGTTCGTACAATTTCTGCAGTGGCGAGTGCTACAGTTGCTGTTCAGCCTATACCTTTTGCTGATATATGGATAATCACTCCTATTCAATACGCCATGGTTAGGGCTATAGGTAACATTTATGGCTATAAAATCAGTGAATCAAGTATTGGTGAAGTATTAGCAGTTATTGGTGGTGGTGTGACTGGTCAACAGATTTGTCTTAGTTTATACAAGCTTGGTATGCCAGGATTGGGGGGGCTATTCGGGGCAAGTTTTGTTTTTGCTTGGACACATGGTATTGGGCAAGCTGCTGAAGCATACTTTAGAAGCGGTATGACAAAAACTAGAGAAGAGTTAGATAAAATTCGCAAACAAGGAGAAGCAAGAGCAAGAGAAGATTGGGATAGGAGGCGTGGCAATTTATGAACAAACAATTACTTTTTACTACTGTTGTTGGAATTATTATTTGGCTGTTTGGACAACCTAAGTCTAATGCTCAAATAAAATTGCGCTCTCCAATTCGGACATGGGCTGGTAGTGAAGCCTGTTTATGTCCTTACGATCAAGTAGTAACAAAGGGTTTGACTTTACAGTTCCCTGATGAAGTTTATAGTTGTGGACGTACTTCTGCTTGGTATCGGTCAGGAGGGCAAGAGCCAGCCTGCTACTTAGAAGATATGAATCCGCGCGGGCAGAGTGAAGCTATGGAAGTTGAACGAGCGTGTAGAGCAATTGGATTTCGAAGTTGCTATCTTGATTATTTGAATAGATTTTGATTGTTTTCTAAGATAAGCATCTTCTGCAGAAGGAGTTTCCACCAATGAACTTAATCGCTCTCTCCTGTCTAAACTTTTATCTTTTTTCTTAGTCCTAGAAGGGGAAGAAGAGGTGGAGTCCGGCTTAGGGGGGAGAGTATCTGTAAGGTAGGGAGATTTCAGATATAGATAGAGAGGCGAATATTTTGGGATTTAAGGCGGAGGTTATGCCCCAAGGATACCCAAAGTGACCTGAAGTTACTGAGGGTAAAAGGTAAGTGTAGAGAGGGATGGGGGTAAAGGGACTTGAACCCTTACGATCTTGCGATCAACGGATTTTAAGTCCGTAGCGTCTACCATTCCGCCATACCCCCGCAAGGAATTGTTATTTTAGCCTAAAATCACGATCGGTGAAAACTTTTTTTTAATAGTGAAACTTCTAACTTCTCTAGCACTCCCGATCGTTTGTTTACCTCTCCAGGCTTGTCCCCAGAGCTTTACGGAATTGTCTACAAATTTAAGCAAGGACTTGCACCACTACCTCAACCGCTCCTACAGCAAATATGGGATTAAAACTCAAGCCCAAGTGGTTAGCTTCCCCGATCGTGCCCCCCTGCCAATTAAGGAAACCGATCCAGCAGTAAAACAGTTGTTTTTGACTATTGCCCATCGCCGATCGGAGCAATTAACTACCGAAAATCAAACCTATTGGCTATTTCTCGTGGAAACTGCCAAAGGTTGGAAGTTATCCATGGCATTTACCCGCGTGGGAGATGCCCCCCCGATCGATGTTAGTGATGGAGCGGTAGCTGATGCCATGAGAAGTTGGTTAAAAGACAAATGTCCTAGCCCTCTTTAAGTTGGTTATTAGTTTCCAGGTCAAACAACATCTGTAGCGCCTGCATACAGCGGCGACGGGTCTCAATGTCCTGCTGTGCGCGCAATTGCACCATCGGATCGTGGAGAATTTTATTGATAATCCCCCTAGTGAGGTTCTCGATCACGTCTTGATGCCGTTCGGCAAACTCACTACCCAAGCGGGAAAGGGCTTTCTCCATTTCCTGTTCGCGGATAGTTTCCATTTTTTGCCTGAGTTGGCTGATGGTGGGCACGGTTTCCAGGGAGCGCCACCAACTATCAAACTCCGCCACGCATTCCTCTAAAATTACTTCAGCTTTGAGCATCATCTGGCGGCGATTTTCCTGGTTGCTAGAAACTACTGCCTGCAGGTCATCCACATTGAAACTCATCACCCCAGGTAAGGTACCCACCGCCCCATCAACGTTGCGGGGGACAGAAATATCTACAATCATCAATCCCTCATGGTTGAGGGCTTCTAGGTCACTCTTGTGGATTAAAATTTCGGGAGAAGCAGTGCTGGTAAATACCAAATCGGAAGCCCTAATCACCTCAAACATCGCCTCGATCGGTTCAATCTGAAAATTAGCCCCTTCGGTTTTACCCATCTGCACCAGCAATTCCTTTGCCTTTTGGGGAGAACGATTGACGATCGTGATTTGTTTCGCTCCCTTAGATAGCAGGTGAGTAACCAGAAGCTTGGCCATCTTGCCCGCTCCCAGGATCATTACCCGTTTGTCAGCAAGGCTGCCCAGTTTCATCTGGGCTAGTTCCACGGCGGCGGAACTGATTGATACTGCCCCCGTGCCGATCTCAGTTTCCGTGCGCACCCGTTTACCAGCATTGAGCGCTTGCTTAAACAACTGATTGAGGATACGCCCCGCCCCATTATATTGCTGGGCGAGTTTGTGGGTGTGCTTCACCTGGGCAAGAATTTGCCCTTCCCCCAACACCAGGCTATCTAAGCCTCCCGCCACGCGCATTAGGTGCATAGCCGCGTCTTGACGGAGCAAAATAAACAAATAGCGGCGCAAAAATTGCAACGGTACTTGGCTAAATTCCGACAAAAACTGCATGGTCTCCCTGATGCCCCCCTCAGTTTCCCTGGTGACGACATAGAGTTCCATGCGATTACAGGTGCTCAGTACGGCAGCTTCCTCGATGCTGGGATAACTACACAGAGTCTGCAATGCCGTCTGCACGCGGTCTTCCTGGATACTCAGCTTTTCCCGCACTTCTACGGTGGCGGTTTTATGACTTAGACCAATAACAGCAATGTTCATAAAAGTTTACTAAAAAAGTTTTTATAGAAATATTGAAAGGGCAGAAAAAAGTTTAGTGGAGAGTCAGCATTTTGGGACGTTCAGAGCTAATGTGAATGGTATCAACAAAGCGGGCAGTGCGGTTAACGCTGGAGATGACCAAAGATTGAGTCCGACAGCCGCCATCAAAGAAGCGTACCCCTTCCATCAGAGTGCCTGGGGTAATGCCACAGGCCGCAAATAATACGGTGTTGCCCGATGCTAGTTCGTTGGCGTTGTAAACCCGATCGGGGTCAGTAATTCCCATGGATTTGAGTCTCTCGATGTTACCTTCCCTAGTCCATTTTTCACTCTCTGGGGTCTTGACTACGGCAGGATCGTAGACTAACTGTCCTTGGAAGTGTCCCCCCAATGCCCGCATAGCGGCAGCTGATATTACTCCTTCTGGAGCAGCGCCGATGCCCATCAAAGCATGGATATTGGTACCACTGAAGGCGCAGGAGATGGCTGCTGATACATCGCCGTCGCTGATTAGTCTCACCCTAGCACCCGTAGTACGAATCTCTTGGATCAGTTCTTTGTGCCTGGGACGATCCATAACTACGACTACCAGTTCTTCTGGGGCGCGATCGAGGCATTCGGACAGGATTTTTATATTTTCAGTAGCGGACTTGCGAATATCGACATGACCAGCAGCGGCGGGGGGGGCTGCCAACTTGTTCATGTAGAAGTCGGGAGCGGCAAATAGCCCTCCCTTTTCGGAGATTGCTAACACCGCCATGGAGCCATTTTGTCCCTTAGCAACTAGGTTTGTGCCTTCGCAGGGGTCAACGGCAATGTCGATTTCTACTAATTCTTCCAGGGAGCAGATTTCGGCGGCATTGGGCTGGGTACAAATACCGACTTCCTCGCCGATGTAGAGCATGGGGGCTTCGTCCCGTTCCCCTTCGCCAATGACGATGCGACCGCGCATATAAATCTTGTTCATTCGTTGGCGCATGGCTTCGACTGCGGCCTGATCTGCCCCATCTTTGTCCCCTTTGCCCATATACCTGGCGGAGGCGATCGCAGCTTGCTCGACTACTTCAATAATTTCTAATCCTAGAGTGTTTTCCATGTTGCTTTAGTGGTGAATGCACTTCTAAGTTTACAAGTGGGATGGGATCGTGGGAGCATCGGAGTTAAGAAAACCAGTAACTCTTCACAAAACTCTACAATTCTGCCAATTTGGGATTTTTGCATAATTAAACTAACATTACAACTTTTACCTTAAAAACTTGGTACAGCCCAGAAATGATTCACAAGGGAGGGCTCCCCTCGCCCGTTTTGGGAGAGGGGAATAGTAGACAGGCTGAAATTAACCCGATCGGTTTTTAGACGGAATTTGTAGGGAATGTAACTATAAAACCTGTGGAGTATGGTTTAATAAATTAAACAATTCTTAATATTTACTGTAGCGTTATGTTTTTACTCCAAACCTGGCAAACAGCGCGGCGGCTCGATCGGGAGATGATCGCGATCGGGTTAATTTACTTTGTGCAGGGGGCTTTGGGTTTGGCGCAGTTAGCGGTGAGCTTTTTTTCAAGGATGATTTAGGTTTAACACCAGCAGAAACCGCTTCTCTAATTGGCTTGGTGATGGTGCCCTGGACAATCAAGCCCCTCTATGGTTTTATTTCTGACAGTGTGCCTATTGGGGGGTATCGCCGCCGACCCTACCTAGTATTTTTGGGTATGGTGGGCGCTCTAGCTTGGCTGGGCATGGCAACGATCGTGGATAGTGCGACCACGGCAGTTTTATTCATTGGTTTGGCTTCTTTTTCGACATCCTTTTCTGATGCCCTGATTGATGCCTTGATTGTGCAACGGGCGCGGTTAGAAAACAGCGGAGATGCCGGTTCCCTGCAGTCTTTTGGCTGGGGGGCAGTTTCCGTGGGAGGGGTGACGGCTGCCTTTCTGAGCGGTTATTTATTGGAGCATTTTGGCACAAAGGTTGTGTTTATGATCACAGCGCTATTACCCCTGGTAGCAGGTCTGGCTAGTTTTGCTATCGCTGACGATCGGGTCAGTGGCGAGATTAAGGGTCAGCTTTTCCCCCAGTGGCAGCCCCTGAAGCAGGCTTTGCGGAATCCGCAAATTCTGTTGCCGACGCTGTTTTTATTTCTATGGCAGGCTACTCCTTCTGCGGATACAGCGTTTTTCTTTTTCACCACCAATGACCTCCACTTTAATCCCCAGTTTTTAGGGACTGTCCGCTTAGTTACTAATGTGGCGGGGTTGTTTGGGGTGTGGGTATTCCATCGTTTTTTACGCCAAGTGCCGATTCGCAAGATTTTTGCCTGGAGTACAGTCATTTGCACGCTTTTAGGTCTTACCAGTCTAATTTTGGTGACCCATTTTAACCGCCAACTCGGTATTGATGACCGCTGGTTTAGCCTGGGAGATAGTCTAATTTTGACGGTGGCGGGGCGCATTGCCTTCATGCCTACTCTGGTTTTAGCTGCCCGCCTCTGCCCCGAGGGAGTAGAGGCGACTCTATTTGCCCTGTTGATGTCGGTATTTAATTTGGCGGGGCTTTGTTCCCAGCAACTGGGGGCAGGACTGACCTATCTGTTGGGAGTGACAGAGTCAGACTTCCATAATTTGTGGTTGTTAGTGTTGATCGCAAATTTGACTAATCTTTTGCCGCTCCCCTTCCTGCGATGGCTCCCCGATAAATAGCATCGGCGACGGCGCAGACTTCTTTGATCGCTTGGGGGTCATGGACTCTGAGTATGTCTACGCCCTTGCTGACCCCGATCGTGCAGGCGGCGGCGGTTCCAAAAATCCGATCGGCGGGCAGGGGCTGATTGGTCAAAGTGCCGATGAAGCTCTTGCGAGACACCCCCAGCAAAAGGGGATAGCCCAACTCTCGAAACAATCTCAAATGGCGCAAAATTGTCAGATTGTGCTCTAAAGTTTTACCAAAGCCAATGCCCGGGTCAATAATAATCCGATCGATGCCATAGGTACGGGCTAGTTTAATTCGTGCTAATAAAAAGGTAGAAATCTCCGTAATTACATCCTCGTAGTGGGGATTAGCCTGCATTGTCTGGGGCATCCCCTGCATGTGCATCAAAATTAGGGGCACGCCCAGGGAAGCCACGATCGGGAACATCTGTTCATCGTAGCGCCCACTACTGACATCATTGACGATGTCGGCACCAGCTTTGACGCTCTCCAGCGCCACCTCCGATTTCATCGTGTCTATGGAAATAGGCAGATGGGGATAACGGGCGCGAATTAGACCGAGGGGGGGAAGCACTCTTTTTAATTCTTCCATTACTGACACAGGGGTTGCTCCCGGTCTGGTGGATTCACCGCCTATATCTAAAATATCGATGGCGGGTAACATTGCTGCCACCCGATCGAGGGCTTGCTCAGGCGTAAAATAGTCGCCGCCGTCACTAAAGCTATCGGGGGTGATGTTCAATACCCCCATAATATAGGTGCGTTCGCCCCAGATAAATTGTTTGCCCCTAATTTCCATCGAGAACCGCTAAAATTTCTTGGGCATGGGTTTCAGCTTTGACTTTTTTGCAAATGTACTCGATCGTGCCATCGACACCGATAATAAAAGTATGGCGCATCATACCCATGTACTCCCTGCCCATCATCTTTTTTAATCCGTAGCTATCGTAGGCAGTGCCTACACTGTGGTCAGTATCGCTCAGTAAAGGGAAAGGTAACTGAAACTTATCAGTAAATTTTTGATGGGATTTAGCATCGTCAGGACTGACTCCAAGAACCACCACATTTCTATTTTGCAATTCCTGATAAATGTCCCGAAAACCGCAGGCTTCCTTGGTGCAGCCAGGCGTATCATCCTTGGGATAGAAATAGAGGACTACCCGCTTACCGCGAAAGTCAGATAGGTTGATGATGTTTCCTTCCCGATCGGGGAGGCTAAAATCTGGGGCTTGGTCTCCCACTTGCAATGGCATAGAAACTCCGTTTTGTTTCAAGACGCTATTTTAGCAGGGGACATGCACTAGGCGATGCTCCGGCGTTTACGGGCTTCTTTGAGGGAAGTGCCCACTTGTTTCAAGCCAGATTTGATCATTTGCTGTTCTAAAATCATGAAAAACCTCCGCCGATCGGTGCTAGTCACTACAGCTTGATTGTGGGCTTCTGCCAGAGCTATGGGGTATCCATATCCCTTTTGCACTTGGGACAACACGATCGACAATGCCTGGCGGCGCAGTTCGGGGTCAAGGGCAGTCCATTGGGGCATTTCAATCCTTGCCATTTCTTGCCCGGTGTGCATGTAAGTGACATAGATTTGGTGCTCGCGGTATTCCGACAAAATAGATGCCTGACTCTGCCACAAACCACTGGCATAATTGGCAGTGAGACACTTATGCCATAGGCTAGCATCTCGGAGGGGATGGAGTTTACTACAAGGGGCTTCTTCTAGGGATAAATGGGCGCAGTGCTTTTGACATTGGGGCTGGTCGTAGGGGCAGACCAAGAGCCTGAGAAAGTTGTTTATTTCCACCGATCGGGGCGCACTGATATAGCCCACCAAGGGAATGCGCCGTTCTGCCAATTTATCCCAGCAGGCTAAAATTGGCTGCAAAAATTCCTGCTTAGCTTCTTGGGGATAGGTCTCTAAATGCCAGTGGATCAAAGAGCCGTCTTCTAGGGCTAGGAGGGGGGTTGACCTGGTGTGACTGAGGCACAATTCCGTCAAGTTTTGCACTTCTGCCACCCGCCGTTGCAATCCCATCCATTCTTCGGGGCTAATGCCCCACTGCCGCGCTTTGTAGAGGTCAGAGGCTTTGTAGTAAATTTCGGGGATGCTTTCTAATAGGGGATATTCCGCCGTTCCGTAATGTAATACCACCCTGCCCACATTGATGAGATAACAATAGGCGATTTCATGGCGGTTAGGTGCAATTTGGGAACCATCGGTAGCAATCACACTATGTCTGTCATTCATTGGTTCCACTAGGGTAGGTTCTAACTGCCCGATCGGGATGGCACAACTAAAACTTAAACTCGATCGGTGGGCGGCAAAAGTAGCTAGAACTTCTTCTTTTTTGATTTGTAATTCATCTAGTAGAGCCAATGCCCAGTCTGTTTTTCGGGAAAGATGACCTGCTTCTTCTGCCAACTGAGAAGACATTCCTGCCATCTGGGAGCTAAGTTTGACAAAGTTAAGCATAAAAACGATCGTTGTTTATTGCAGTTTAGGAGTAAAAGTCAGAATAGGCAAGCAAAATTGCCCTCATCCCTTTCCCTTTTGGGGAGAGGGCTAGGGTGAGAGTTTCAGAAAAAGCAACGTAAGTCCTGCAATAGTTGAGAGTGCTCAAGACAGAAAAAATCTCATAACATAAAATGAAATGTTGTATTAGTTCAGGTCATTTTTTATGTCTTCCGCCGATCGGTTTGCCGAGGTAATTGAAACTAGCACTACGGAATATTTAGCCCAATGTTTGGAACCGGAAAGCTTGGATTTTGCTGTGATGCCTCCCTTTGGTAGTTGGGTTAAGTCCTACGATGAAAGTGATCATCCCGTGGTAATTTATGGCGTAATTTACCATGTCACTACCACCCCGATCGATTCAGTCCATAAAGCTAGGGCATTGGGCATGAGCTTAAAACAACTGAGGGAAGAACAACCACAAATTTTTGCCCTGTTGAAGACAGAATTGCGGGTTAAATTGTTAGGCTTTGCCCATAACGGGACGCTTTATCAACATCTGCCCGCCCGCCCGCCCCAAATTCACCAGGGAGTTTATTTTTGCCATGCCCAAGAAATTGAAGCGTTTACTTCTTCATTGCATTTTTTACGATCGTTATGGCAAGCAACGGGCATCCCTACCGATGAACTATTAGCCGCCGTATTAAGAGATGTCTATCAAATTCGCAAATGCGATCGCAATTGGTTAGTCCAAGCTGGTAGATTCTTGAGCACTTTATTAAAAGATGACTACGATCGGTTAGCAGCGATTTTATCCCAAGTCCATCCCTAGTTAATTTGTCAGGGAAAACCGATAACCTTTACCATAAATAGTATGAATTAAAGGCGGTTCCAAATTACCATCTACCTTACGTCTTAATAACTTAATTTGCGCTACCAAAGCATTACTATTAGGCGGGCTTTCTTTCCCCCACAGATAATCGATCAACTCCTCATGACTAATCAACCGATCGGGATTTTGCAAGAAAAAATAAAGTAACTGAAACTCTTTATCAGATAAATGCACAGAGCGCTGCCCCCGCGTCATCGTCTGGTTAGGGCAGTCCAAGACCAAATCAGCAAAAGTTAAACGATCCCCCGGCATACAACTAAACCCACCGCGCCGCAGCAAAGCCCGCACTCTTGCTAACAACTCCCGCAATTCAAAGGGTTTGACCAAATAATCATCCGCTCCCATTTCTAAACCTTCCACCCGATCGTTCAATGTATCTTTAGCAGTGAGAAACAAAATAGGAGTAGAACGATCAAATAGGCGCAAACGCTGACAGAGTTCCAAGCCAGAAGCCCCCGGCATAATCCAGTCTAAGATAACCAAATTGTAACGATTTTGACTCAATAATTGCCAGCCCTCAGTGCTAGAATTAGCAACCTCTACCCCATAGCCCTGCTGTTGTAAAAACTGCTGGAGCGGCGCTGTCAATTCAACTTCATCATCAATGAGCAACAAACGCATTACAATACCTATTGTTCAGTTTAATCATGCCATGAACAGGGAAAAATTGGGGCGGTATCTACGTTGGGTAGGGATTGGCTTCGGGGTAGTCACGATCGTTTGGCTATTATTCCATTTCTTAGGTAAAACCATCAATCTTTTACTAATTAGCGCCTTTTTCTCTGCTTCTATCACCCCCCTAGTAGAAGAACTAGAACGCCATAAAATACCAAGGTCATGGTCAATCGGCATTATTTATATAGTCCTATTGTTTGTAATTATTTTAACTGTTGCTCCCGCCCCTAGAATTATTACAGAACTCAGTGTATTTTTTACCAAATTACCCGAACTAATTAAGCAAATTCCCATCCCTGACATTGGGGTTTTAGGAATTACACCAGAGCAAATCCGAGAGGCGCTCCAGTCTACCATTGTGTTAGAGCAACTACAAACGATCGGGAGGGATTTAGCCAATCGCACTGTCGGTATTACAGTAGCCATTATCAATGCTTTAGGCGTATCATTACTAACTTTGCTATTTACTGCCTACTTCGTAATCAATGCTCCCACAATACTGCCGAGATTATTATTTTTATTACCCCCCAAACTGAGAATTGAAATTGAAATTTTAATGCCCCCCATTACCCGCTGTTTGGGAGCCTACGTTCTAGGCAGGATTGGCACTTCTGCCCTGTTAGGGTTTCTCACTTATTTAGCTATTTCTAGGGTGAATGTCCCCTACTCTGGTGCCCTGGGATTATTAGTAGCAGTGACAAATTTAATCCCCTTTATTGGACCACTGTTAGGCTTAGTGCCGATGATTATTGCCGCTTGGAATCTCGGCACTACCGTAATCATTGTAGTCATAGGTGTATCATTTATTTTACAACAAATAGAAGCCTGGTTATTACAACCTCTATTAGTAGGTCCCTATCTCAATTTAGACCCCTTTGAATTATTATTGGCTCTCCTAGTTGGTGCCGAATTAGGGGGAGTAATTGGGGTGTTAGTTGCTCCTCCCATTGCTGGTACAGCCCGGATCATTTTTAATCATGTAGCGAAGAAATATAACCTATTAGAAGATAAAGAGGATACTCTAACAGAAGAACCGATCGAGGAATTAGTAGAAGTTTCTAATCATAAATAGCCCAGCGCACTGTGCCCTTATTGTCAATCACTGTCACTTCAATTTGCTTTTTCGAACCATCGGGAAATAGGGATTGGCACAAAAATTTTGCCCCCTCAGTGGCAATTTTGAAGGGTTGTCCGCCGCAACTTATTTGGGTCGTCTGTCCTGTTTGTTGCTGTAAGTTATCTTGAATGCCCCGCTCTAGGGTGCTCAAAGAAACTAAGCCCTCCTTCGCCCGCCAAGCCACATCCCCCGCCCCGTCAGTCTGGCTTACTACCACATCGATCGCACTACTATCTGTAGCAACTAAACGACAGCTAAACTCATTACCAATTTGGGGCGTTACCGCGATCGGGCAAGTCACACCATGGACGGGGATTTTAGTCTGCTCTTCAAAACTTTTTTGTAACGTACGTTCTACCTTACCGGCAAAGGTATCCTCGGACTGGAATTTATGGGGGGGGAGGCTTGCCACGATCGCTTGTTCTCCTCCCCCTTTGACATACTCAATGCCGTTGAGGTTAATTAACCATTTATTGGGCTGTTGCTGGGGCGGCTGTTTAATTTGATAGTTCTGGCGCTGCCATCCCTTGACGATGGAGATTTCTTTATCTGCCAATTTCAGCCTGCCCCCCTTAATCTCTGTGGTGGAGGTTTTGAGATCGGCAGTTCCATCCAAATAGATATGAATATAAGTACCATCGGCAGCCGTCCACCGTCCGGCGTAGTCAACCTGGTCATTCCTCAAGGGCACTTTAGGACTGTTACATCCCGCTAAAATCAGGACTAAGCCCGCTGTCACTCCCATAAACCGCATAAAGTTGCTTTAATTTAGAACCCTTCATCGTTAGGATATACTGAGTAAAGCTTTTTGTGCACATTACCCATGAGCCAGGGACCTCACCCCCTAATTGGGCAAGACATTGGTAACGGATTGTCCTTTCGTTACCGCATTGAAGACTTAATTGGCAGTGGGGGGACAGGGGAAGTTTTTGTCGCCCTCGATAAACAGCTGGGGAAGCGGGTCGCCCTCAAATTGTTGCGCACCCATCTCAGTCACGATAGCAATATGCGCCGTCATTTTGAACGGGAAGTATCCCTATGTACGGCAATTAAAAGCGAACATGTGGTCATGGTGACAGATTTTGGTATTACCCAGGAAGGACAGCCCTTTTATGTGATGGAACTGCTCAAGGGCTACACTCTCCGCCAACTCCTCAGGGAAAAGGGACGCTTGAGTGTAGAGCAGACGAAACAAATGGCGATTCAAATCTGCGATGGTTTGGAGCAAGCCCATTCCGGGGTCAATCTCTGGAGTAATCAGACCCAGACAACGGAATTGGTCAAGGTGATTCATTGCGACCTCAAACCGGACAATATTTTTCTGGTGTCCACTGTGTTTGGCGATCTAGTTAAAATTCTGGACTTTGGTATCGCCAAACTTAAGTTTCAAGGTAGTGAAGATAGTGCCCCTATTTCCGGGGGGTTTTGGGGTACCTGCCGCTATGCTGCCCCGGAGCAATTGGAGGATCGCAGTATCCTGGATGAACGGGCGGATATTTATAGTCTGGGCATGATGCTCTATGAAATGCTCACCGGCACTGACCCCTTTGGCCTATCTAAAGATGATACTACCATGATGACCTGGGCGATCGCGCACACCACAAAGATTCCTATCCCCCTCAAACGCCAGCCCCATACCGATCATATCCCCAAAGAACTAGAAACGATCGTGATGCGTTGTATTGAAAAAGACCCAGCTAAGCGCATTGCCTCTGTAGTTGACCTCAAGGCGGCTCTAGTTAACATTCCCGATCGGGTAATTGGGTTTAGGAGCAAGGGACAAAAGGCAAGAACGATCGGGTTGATTGTGGGTACAGTGGGGTTTTCCCTTGCCTGTGGCATGGGGGGGATGCGTTGGTGGGAAGTAGAGCGTCATAGTAAGGTGCTAAATAAGCTCTACGAAGAGTTCCGTTACGAAGAATGCGTCAATTATAGTGGCACATTACCCTATCGCCGGTTGCCCCAAAACTTGTTGCTATGGAAAAATCGCTGCCTCTTGGAATGGGGAGGGGAATTGGGGGGCAATGGTCTCTTTCAAGAATCCTTTGACAAATTGTTACAAGTGGAAATACCTCATCTCAGGAAAGAAGCGATCGGCAAGATCGACCTCTTTGCTGGCACTATTTTAGAAAAGGGGAAGCGGGCATTTCAGGAGGGGAAAGGGGAGTTAGCGGTAGTGGATGCCAAAGTAATTCCCCAGGAAAGTATCCACTACACTGAGGCGCAGAGGCTCATGGAAGAATGGCGTACAGAAACCGATCGGGCTTTAGATGAGATCGCCAAGATTAAAGCCGATTACAAACAGGCAAATTGGCAGGGTGTGATTGAGTCGGCGCGTTGTTTTCCGGCGATCGATGCCTGGCAACAACAAATTAAACCCATGGTAAAGGAAGCCCAAACCAGGCTGGGCATTGAGACTATCCCCCCCTGCCCCAATTAACAATTAATTTGTACAGGACTTACGCTAAGGAAAAATTCCCCTCATCCCTCCGAGAAGGGAAGTAGATCAATTTTTTCTATTCCCTTCTCCCTTTTGGGGAGAGAGCTAGGGTGAGGGTTTCAAAAGTAATTTAAGTACTGTTTGTCGTCATCTCTGTAGTACAATCCCTGGGAAACTGACAAAACCATATTCTGATTGGAGGGGTTTTTATGAGGCGGTTATTTAGTCTTTTGTTGTATTTCTTTTTGGGCTTAGGAGTAGTTGTTGGCTTAGAATTGCTGACTACCCACTATGCAGTTGCCCAGGGAAGCGAGACCATCCCTCCAGTGCTAGTTGGTACAGCCTTGGTCTTCTTAATATTCTTTTATATCTTTTTTGCCTTTACCATGCAAACAATTGCCACTAAATTAAATATCGGAAATTCTTGGTTTGCCTGGATTCCACTTCTCAATGCGTGGCTTTGGGTTAAAATTGCAGGACGACCAGACTGGTGGGTCATTCTATTATTTATCCCCTTAGTTAATTTGATTATCAGTATAATCATGTTATTTGATGTGCCTGCAAGACTAAACAAACCTTCTCTTCTTGCTTTGCTGTGTCTTATTCCTGGTTTTGGTATATTTATTTATCTTGGTATTTTAGCTTTTACTTAACCGTCACTGTCAAAACTTGTACACTTCTTAAGAGTCTTACAGCTTTTTCCTAAATTGTTAGTTCCGCCCTCACCCCCAGCCCCTCTCCCAAAGCGGGAGAGGGGAGCTATCCCTTGTAAATCATTTTTGGGATGTACCAAGTTTT